>JAWHFN010000081.1:0-6745 GCA_032565555.1 Streptococcus mitis
TCTAACAGCTGTTGGAGATGTGACTCTTGAATTAAACGAAGGGGAATTGGTTGGGCTAATCGGTCCAAACGGAGCTGGTAAAACAACTCTTTTCAATCTTTTGACCGGTGTTTATGAACCAAGTGAGGGAACCGTTACCTTAGATGGTCACCTTTTGAATGGGAAGTCACCTTATAAGATTGCCTCTTTGGGACTTGGACGTACATTCCAAAATATCCGTCTCTTTAAAGATTTAACAGTTTTGGACAATGTTTTGATTGCTTTTGGCAACCATCACAAACAACATGTTTTTGCTAGTTTTTTGCGCTTACCAGCTTTTTACAAGAGTGAAAAAGAATTAAAGGCTAAAGCCTTGGAATTGCTTAAAATCTTTGATTTAGATGGTGATGCAGAGACTATTGCTAAAAACCTCGCCTACGGACAACAACGTCGTTTGGAAATTGTTCGTGCCCTTGCTACGGAACCTAAAATTCTCTTTTTAGATGAACCAGCAGCAGGTATGAACCCACAGGAAACAGCTGAATTGACTGAGTTAATTCGTCGTATCAAAGATGAATTTAAGATTACAATCATGTTGATTGAACACGATATGAATCTGGTCATGGAAGTAACAGAACGCATCTACGTACTTGAATATGGTCGTTTGATTGCTCAAGGAACTCCAGACGAAATTAAGACCAATAAACGCGTTATCGAAGCTTATCTAGGAGGTGAAGCCTAATGTCTATGTTAAAAGTTGATAATCTTTCTGTGCATTACGGCATGATCCAGGCAGTCCGTGATGTAAGCTTTGAAGTAAATGAAGGAGAAGTTGTTTCCCTTATCGGTGCCAATGGTGCTGGTAAGACAACTATTCTCCGTACCTTGTCTGGTTTGGTTAGACCAAGTTCAGGAAAAATTGAATTTTTAGGTCAAGAAATCCAAAAAATGCCAGCTCAGAAAATCGTGGCAGGTGGTCTTTCACAAGTACCAGAAGGACGTCATGTCTTCCCTGGCTTGACTGTGATGGAAAATCTTGAAATGGGAGCTTTCTTAAAGAAAAATCGTGAAGAAAATCAAGCTAACTTGAAGAAGGTTTTCTCACGCTTCCCACGTCTTGAAGAACGAAAGAACCAAGATGCAGCCACTCTTTCAGGAGGGGAACAACAAATGCTTGCCATGGGACGCGCTCTTATGTCAACGCCAAAACTTCTTCTTTTAGATGAACCATCAATGGGACTTGCCCCAATCTTTATCCAAGAAATTTTTGATATCATTCAAGATATCCAGAAACAAGGAACAACCGTCCTCTTGATTGAACAAAATGCCAATAAAGCACTCGCAATATCTGACCGAGGCTATGTACTGGAAACAGGAAAAATCGTTCTATCCGGAACAGGAAAGGAACTCGCCTCATCAGAAGAAGTCAGAAAAGCATATCTGGGTGGTTAAAAAGGTCCGGGGGACCTTTTTAATCTGTGGATAGAGATTGCGAAGCAATCATCCGAATCCAGTTGATTGTTTTAGTCGGCAGATGAAGATTGCGTAAGCAATCTTCGCATAGTCTGGGAGACTAGTTTAGGTTGCAAATGGAGATTACGCAGTAATCATCATTATAGTCCGAGGGACCTTTTTAGTCGGCAGATAAAGATTGCAAACAAATCTGCATCTACATTGAAAGGTTAATTTCTAATAATTTAAAAAATCGAATGAAAGGTGTCTTACCTTCATTCACAGAGCTCGATTTTAGAGCTCTTTTTGCTAGCTTATTCATACTTTTCTGAATTTTGAAAAAGAAATGTAAGCGTTTGATAGATTTACAAAAAGATTGTATAATAGGGATAAGAATAGAAAAGGAGAAGTCTCATGGCAGTTAAAGATTTTATGACCCGCAAGGTAGTTTATATTAGTCCAGATACAACAGTATCTCATGCAGCAGATTTGATGAGAGAGCAAGGATTACACCGCTTGCCTGTTATCGAAAATGATCAATTGGTTGGTTTGGTGACAGAGGGAACAATTGCCCAAGCAAGTCCATCAAAAGCAACAAGTCTTTCTATCTATGAGATGAACTATCTTCTAAATAAGACAAAAGTAAAAGATGTTATGATTCGCGATGTTGTCACTGTTTCAGGCTATGCGAGTCTAGAGGATGCAACTTATTTGATGTTGAAAAATAAGATTGGTATTCTTCCTGTCGTAGATAACCATCAAGTATACGGAGTTATTACTGACCGTGACGTTTTCCAAGCCTTTCTTGAAATTGCTGGTTATGGTGAAGAAGGAATTCGTGTGCGCTTTGTTACAGAAGATGAAGTTGGTGTACTCGGAAAGATTGTTTCTTTGATTGTAGAAGAAAATTTGAATATCTCACATACAGTAAATATTCCGCGTAAGGATGGTAAGGTGATTATCGAAGTTCAAATTGATGGCTCAATTGATTTACCAGCATTGAAAGAAAAATTTGAAGCCAAGAATATTCAAGTAGAAGAGATTAGTCGTACTTCTGCTAAAATCTTGTAAGTATGGAAGCCGAAAGGCTTCTTTTTTACATGTAATGGGGGAGAGCAAAAGATGGAAAGAAATGAGAGAATATGGTATAATAAAACGATATAAAAAAGGAGTATTTATGGACATTTCAGAAATTCGTCAAAAAATTGACGCAAATCGTGAAAAATTAGCTTCTTTCAGGGGGTCTCTTTGACCTCGAAGGTTTAGAGGAAGAGATTGCCATCTTGGAAAACAAGATGACAGAACCTGATTTTTGGAACGATAATATCGCGGCCCAAAAAACGTCGCAAGAATTGAATGAATTAAAAAATACCTACAATACCTTCCATAAAATGGAAGAGTTGCAAGATGAAGTCGAAATTTTATTAGACTTTTTGGCTGAAGACGAGTCAGTGCATGAGGAACTGGTTGAACAGTTATCAGAACTTGACAAGATGATGACCAGCTACGAGATGACGCTTCTCTTATCAGAACCTTATGACCATAATAATGCGATCTTGGAAATCCATCCAGGTTCTGGTGGTACTGAGGCGCAGGACTGGGGTGATATGTTGCTTCGTATGTACACTCGCTATGGAAATGCTAAAGGCTTTAAAGTAGAAGTCTTGGATTATCAAGCTGGTGATGAAGCAGGTATTAAGTCGGTGACCTTGTCCTTTGAAGGACCTAATGCCTATGGCCTTCTCAAGTCAGAAATGGGAGTTCACCGTTTGGTGCGAATTTCGCCGTTCGACTCTGCCAAACGTCGCCATACCTCTTTCACATCCGTAGAAGTAATGCCAGAATTGGATGATACCATTGAAGTGGAAATCCGTGAAGATGATATCAAGATGGATACCTTCCGTTCAGGTGGTGCCGGTGGACAAAACGTCAATAAGGTTTCAACGGGTGTGCGTTTGACACACATTCCAACTGGAATTGTTGTCCAATCAACGGTTGATCGCACCCAGTATGGAAATAGAGATCGAGCTATGAAGATGTTACAGGCTAAGCTCTATCAAATGGAACAAGAAAAGAAAGCTGCGGAAGTTGATTCCCTCAAGGGTGAGAAAAAAGAAATCACATGGGGAAGCCAAATCCGTTCTTATGTCTTCACACCTTATACTATGGTAAAAGATCACAGAACTAGCTTTGAGGTTGCTCAGGTAGATAAGGTTATGGATGGGGACCTAGATGGTTTTATCGATGCCTATCTCAAGTGGCGAATTAGCTAAGATAGAAAGGAACTCACATGTCAATCATTGAAATGAGAGATGTTGTCAAAAAATACGACAACGGAACGACTGCCCTACGCGGTGTTTCGGTCAGCGTTCAACCAGGGGAATTTGCCTACATCGTAGGACCTTCAGGAGCAGGGAAGTCAACCTTTATTCGTTCTCTATATCGTGAAGTAAAAATCGATAAAGGAAGCCTATCAGTTGCTGGCTTTAATTTGGTTAAGATTAAAAAGAAAGATGTTCCGCTTCTACGTCGAAGTGTTGGGGTTGTCTTTCAGGATTATAAACTCTTGCCAAAGAAAACTGTCTATGAAAATATTGCTTACGCTATGGAAGTAATCGGGGAAAATCGCCGTAATATCAAAAAACGGGTGATGGAAGTTTTGGACTTGGTTGGGTTGAAGCACAAGGTTCGTTCTTTCCCAAACGAGCTCTCAGGTGGAGAGCAACAGCGTATTGCAATTGCGCGTGCTATTGTAAACAATCCCAAAGTATTGATTGCGGACGAACCAACAGGAAACCTGGATCCAGATAATTCATGGGAAATTATGAATTTGCTGGAACGCATCAATCTCCAAGGTACAACTGTCTTGATGGCGACACACAATAGTCAGATTGTAAATACCTTGCGCCACCGTGTCATTGCCATTGAAAATGGCCGTGTCGTTCGTGACGAAGCTAAAGGAGAATATGGATACGATGATTAGTAGATTTTTTCGTCATTTATTTGAATCATTAAAAAGTTTGAAGCGAAATGGCTGGATGACGGTAGCTGCTGTCAGTTCGGTTATGATTACTTTGACCTTGGTTGCAATATTTGCATCTGTTATCTTTAATACGGCTAAACTAGCTACAGATATTGAAAATAATGTCCGAGTAATGGTATACATTCGTAAGGATGTAGCTGATAATAGTGAGACTATTGAAAAAGAAGGTCAAACAGTTACAAATAACGACTACCATAAGGTATACGATGCTTTGAAAGGTATGTCAACCGTTAAAAGTGTTACCTTTTCAAGTAAGGAAGAACAATATGAAAAGTTAACAGAAACAATGGGGGACAATTGGAAAATCTTTGAAGGTGATGCTAATCCTCTGTATGATGCATATATCGTTGATACCAATACACCAAGTGATGTAAAAACAGTAGCAGAAGAGGCTAAGAAAATTGAAGGTGTATCAGAAGTTCAAGATGGTGGTGCCAATACAGAACGCTTGTTCAAGCTAGCTTCATTTATTCGCGTCTGGGGACTTGTTATCGCTGGCCTCTTGATTTTCATTGCAGTCTTCTTGATTTCCAATACTATTCGTATTACCATTATTTCTCGCAGTCGTGAAATTCAAATTATGCGTTTGGTAGGTGCTAAGAATGGTTATATCCGTGGACCTTTCTTACTTGAAGGTGCCTTCATTGGTTTGCTTGGAGCAACTGCACCATCAGTGTTGGTCTTTATTGTTTATCGAATGGTTTACCAATCTGTCAATAAGTCGTTGGTCGGACAAAATCTTTCTATGATCGCGCCAGAGGTATTTACTCCTCTGATGATTGCCCTATTATTTGTGATTGGGATTTTCATCGGTTCACTGGGATCAGGAATTTCCATGCGCCGATTCTTGAAGATTTAGACAAAATAGCTACTTTTATGAGGAGATTAAGTGATCTCCTTTTTTTGCTACAAAAATTTTAGAAAAAGTCCAATTTTTTTTGTAAAAGCCTTTACAAAAAAAATTAAAGTGGTATAATTAAATCATAAAAGGTGCAAACGTTTTCGTAAAACGTTTGCCTAAATAAAAATAAAGGAGATTTGAATGATGAAAGATACATTCAAAAATGTCTTGTCTTTCGAATTTTGGCAAAAATTCGGTAAGGCTTTGATGGTGGTTATCGCGGTTATGCCGGCTGCTGGTTTGATGATTTCAATCGGTAAGTCTATCGTGATGATTAACCCAACCTTTGCCCCACTCGTTATTACTGGTGGTGTACTAGAGCAAATCGGTTGGGGAGTTATCGTTAACCTTCATATCTTGTTCGCCCTCGCTATTGGAGGAAGCTGGGCTAAAGAACGCGCTGGTGGTGCTTTCGCCGCTGGTCTTGCCTTCATCTTGATTAACCGTATCACTGGTACAATCTTTGGTGTATCAGGCGATATGTTGAAAAATCCAGATGCTATGGTTTCAACACTATTGGGTGGGCAAATCAAAGTTGCTGATTACTTCATTAGTGTTATGGAAGCCCCAGCATTGAACATGGGTGTCTTCGTAGGGATTATTTCTGGTTTTATTGGAGCAACTGCTTACAATAAATACTATAACTTCCGTAAGCTTCCTGATGCACTTTCATTCTTTAACGGAAAACGTTTTGTACCGTTTGTAGTTATTCTTCGTTCAATAATTGCTGCAATTGTACTTTCAGCTTTCTGGCCACTTGTGCAAACTGGTATCAATAGCTTTGGTATCTGGATTGCTAACTCACAAGAAACTGCTCCAATCCTTGCACCATTCTTGTATGGTACATTGGAACGTTTGCTCTTGCCATTTGGTCTTCACCACATGTTGACTATCCCAATGAACTACACAGCTCTTGGTGGTACTTATGAGGTCTTAACTGGTGCAGCAAAAGGTAGCCAAGTATTTGGTCAAGATCCACTTTGGCTTGCATGGGTAACAGACCTTGTAAACCTTAAAGGTACTGATGCTACTCAATACCAACACTTGTTAGATACTGTTCACCCAGCTCGTTTCAAAGTTGGACAAATGATTGGTTCATTCGGTATCTTGATGGGTGTGGTTGTGGCTATCTACCGTAATGTTGATGCTGACAAGAAACATAAATACAAAGGTATGATGATTGCGACAGCTCTTGCAACATTCTTGACAGGGGTTACTGAACCAATCGAATACATGTTCATGTTCGTCGCAACACCTATGTATCTTGTTTACTCACTTGTTCAAGGTGCTGCCTTTGCTATGGCTGACGTCGTAAACCTACGTATGCACTCATTCGGTTCAATCGAGTTCTTGACTCGTACACCTATTGC
>JAWHFN010000082.1:0-6740 GCA_032565555.1 Streptococcus mitis
CTGGAGAATTTCATTGGTCACCGCAATCCCACCGTGGGTGTTAATCTCTATAATATCCTCACGAGTGAAGGTCTTTGGAGACTTCATAGCTCCAACCATAACCTCGTCCATGACCTTCCCTGTCTGAGGGTCAACGATGTGACCGTAGTTAAGAGTGTGGCTAGCAACCTGATTCAAGTCTTTTCCTTTGAAAATCTTTTGCGCAATCGCAAAACTATCTGTTCCGCTCAAGCGGACAATACCAATGGCCCCTTCACCTAGTGGAGTAGAGATAGCAGCGATGGTATCAAATTCACGTGTAATCATAATATTTCCTTTAATTAATAGCTCTTTTCTTGGAATATTCCAAGTCTCTTTTCAAATTGTAACAAATTTAGGCTATTTCTTCAATGGATGCTACTTGGAGTTTGAAAAAGCCTAAGCATTTCTGCTTAAGCTAGCTTATTTGGTGCGCATTTCCCCTTGTGGGAAATAAGTTCCTTCTGGCATGTCGTTGATGATGACATGGACAGCAGATTGAGGTGCTCCAGTGTTGCGAACAACAGCTTCCGTTACTTCCTTAGCAAGAGCTTTCTTTTGCTCGAGCGTGCGTCCTTCAAATAAATCAATGCGTACAAATGGCATAATAGCTTCCTCCACTAGTTTTGATTTCTTCTATTTTACCACATTTTGCCGTTTAAAGCTTAAGAAAATTATGATATACTAGAATGTAGCAAAAATTTAGAAATGGACGTGAAGCAAGAAACATGGCACAGTTGTATTATCGTTATGGGACCATGAACTCTGGTAAGACGATTGAGATTCTCAAGGTGGCCTATAACTATGAGGAGCAAGGAAAAGGTGTTGTGATTATGACCTCGGCTCTAGATACGCGTGACGGTGTTGGCTATGTGTCGAGTCGAATCGGTATGAAACGCCCTGCTCTTGCGATTGAGGAGACGACGGATATCTTTGGCTATATCCGAGACCTACCAGAAAAACCTTACTGTGTGTTGGTCGATGAGGCTCAGTTTCTCAAGCGTCACCATGTTTACGACCTAGCTCGTGTTGTGGACGAGTTAGACATACCCGTCATGGCTTTTGGTTTGAAAAATGATTTTCGCAATGAATTGTTTGAAGGTTCCAAATATCTCTTGCTTTTAGCAGACAAGATTGATGAGATTAAGACCATTTGCCAGTATTGCAAGAAAAAGGCGACTATGGTTTTGCGAACACAGGATGGACTGCCCGTTTACGATGGAGAACAGATCCAGATTGGTGGTAATGAAACCTAGATCTCAGTTTGCCGTAAACATTATCTTGCCCCTGCAATCAATAAGGAGAATGAAGAAAAATGAACATCTATGATCAACTACAAGCTGTAGAAGACCGTTATGAAGAATTAGGAGAACTACTCAGTGACCCAGATGTCGTCTCAGACACCAAGCGTTTCATGGAGCTTTCCAAAGAAGAGGCTTCTACTCGTGATACGGTAACAGCCTACCGTGAGTACAAACAAGTCCTTCAAAACATCGTTGATGCTGAGGAAATGATTAAAGAATCAGGTGGAGATGCTGACTTGGAAGAAATGGCCAAGCAAGAGCTCAAAGATGCCAAGGCTGAAAAAGAAGAATACGAAGAAAAACTGAAAATTTTGCTCCTTCCTAAAGATCCAAATGATGATAAGAATATCATCCTTGAAATCCGTGGAGCAGCTGGTGGAGACGAAGCGGCACTTTTCGCTGGAGACCTTCTAACTATGTATCAAAAGTATGCGGAAGCCCAAGGCTGGCGCTTTGAAGTTATGGAAGCTTCTATGAACGGTGTCGGTGGTTTTAAAGAAGTGGTTGCTATGGTTTCAGGTCAGTCTGTTTACTCTAAGCTTAAGTACGAATCAGGTGCCCACCGTGTGCAACGTGTCCCTGTGACAGAAAGCCAAGGCCGTGTTCATACTTCAACAGCGACAGTTCTTGTTATGCCTGAAGTTGAAGAGGTTGAATACGATATTGATCCAAAAGACCTTCGTGTTGACATCTACCACGCATCAGGTGCTGGTGGACAGAACGTCAATAAGGTTGCGACAGCCGTTCGTATCGTTCACTTGCCAACCAATATCAAGGTTGAGATGCAGGAAGAACGTACCCAGCAGAAGAACCGTGAGAAAGCCATGAAAATCATCCGTGCGCGTGTTGCTGACCACTTTGCTCAGATTGCTCAGGATGAACAAGACGCTGAGCGTAAGTCGACAATCGGTACTGGTGACCGTTCAGAACGAATCCGTACTTATAATTTCCCACAAAACCGTGTCACAGACCACCGTATCGGCTTAACCCTCCAAAAACTAGATACGATTTTATCTGGTAAATTGGATGAAGTTGTGGACGCCTTGGTACTTTATGACCAAACGCAAAAATTAGAAGAATTAAACAAATAATGAAATTAGCTCAATTATTTTCAGATTTTGAAGAAGAATTGATAAGACAAGGAGAGGAAGCAGAAAGCCTCTCTTTTGTCTATCGTAGCCTGAAAAATCTATCTTTTACGGACTTTGTTTTTGCCCTCCAGCAGGAAGTGACGGAAGAGGAAGAAGTATTTGTAAAAGGAATTTTCCAACAGTTAGCAGCTCATAAACCGGCACAGTACATCATTGGACAGGCAGATTTTTATGGAATGCAGTTAACAGTTGATGAGCGGGTTTTGATTCCTCGTCCAGAGACAGAGGAATTGGTGGAACTTATCCTAGCTGAAAATCCTGAGACGAATCTTTCAGTTCTGGATATTGGAACAGGTAGTGGAGCTATTGCTCTCGCCTTAGCAAAAAACAGACCAGCTTGGTCAATGACAGCAGCAGATATTTCCCAAGATGCTTTAGATGTAGCTAGCGAAAATGCTAAAAATCAAAATCTTCAAATATTTTTAAAAAAATCTGACTGTTTTACAGAAATTTCTGAAAAATATGATATAATTGTTTCCAATCCACCCTATATCTCTCGTAAAGATGCGTCAGAGGTCGGCTTGAATGTCTTGCATTCGGAGCCTCATCTAGCTCTCTTTGCAGACGAGGATGGCCTAGCTATTTACCGTAGAATTGCGGAAGATGCAAAAGACTATCTCAAAGACGGTGGTAAGATTTACCTTGAAATTGGATACAAGCAAGGTCAAAGTGTTCCTGAACTTTTTAGGAAGCATCTTCCTGAAAAACGTGTAAGAACACTTAAGGACCAATTTGATCAAGATAGGATGGTCGTGGTTGATGATGGACAGGATTAGACAAGAGTTGGAAAATGGTGGAGCTGTCGTTCTACCTACAGAGACAGTTTACGGTCTTTTTGCCAAGGCTCTAGACGAAAAAGCAGTTAATCATGTATACCAGATTAAACGTCGTCCCAGAGATAAGGCACTTAATCTCAATGTTGCCTCTTTAGAGGATATCTTGCACTTTTCAAAGAATCAGCCAACTTATCTACAAAAACTTGTAGAGACCTTTTTACCAGGTCCCTTGACCATTATTCTCGAAGCCAATGACCGAGTTCCCTATTGGGTCAATTCTGGTCTTGAAACTGTTGGATTTCGGATGCCCAGTCACCCTATCACACTGGATTTAATTCGAGTGACAGGGCCCTTGATTGGGCCGTCTGCCAATATTTCAGGTCAGGCAAGTGGAGTGACCTTTAATCAAATTCTAGAGGATTTTGACCAAGAGGTTCTGGGTCTAGAAGACGATGCTTTTCTAACTGGACAGGATTCAACTATTTTGGACTTGTCTGGAGACAAGGTGAAAATCTTACGCCAAGGGGCCATTAAGCGAGAAGATATTCTTGCTCGGTTGCCAGAGATTTCTTTTGAGGAGGAATGAGATGCTAAGAGATTTAAGAGAAACTGATGTGAAAGCTATATGTGACATCAACCAAGAGGCTTTGGGTTATTCTTTTAGTCCAGAGGACACAGCTAGTCAACTAGCTAGATTATCTCAGGATTCACATCATTTCCTACTTGCTTATGAGGATGAAGCTAGTCATGCCTTGCTTGGATATGTCCACGCTGAGGTCTATGAATCACTTTATTCTAAAGCAGGATTTAATATTTTAGCCTTAGCAGTTTCACCTCAAGCGCAAGGTAAAGGTATTGGTAAAAGCTTATTACAAGGGTTGGAAGAAGAAGCAAAAAGACGTGGTTATGGGTTTATCCGCTTAAACTCTGCCGATCATCGTCTGGGTGCTCATGCATTTTATGAAAAAGTTGGTTATACTTGTGATAAAATGCAGAAACGGTTTATTCGCATCTTTTAGTTTAATTTTCTAATAAAAAATTAAACTAATGGACCAGTCACACTATAAAGGAGAAGACCTATGATTTTTGATAAAGATGATTTTAAAGCATACGATGCTGATCTCTGGAATGCTATTGCCAAAGAAGAAGAACGACAACAAAACAACATTGAGTTGATTGCTTCGGAAAACGTAGTTTCCAAGGCTGTTATGGCAGCTCAAGGGTCTATCTTGACGAATAAATACGCCGAAGGCTACCCAGGCCATCGTTATTATGGTGGAACGGATGTGGTAGACGTGGTAGAAAGTCTAGCTATTGAACGTGCAAAAGAAATTTTCGGCGCTAAATTCGCTAATGTCCAACCTCACTCAGGAAGCCAAGCCAACTGTGCATCTTACATGGCCTTAATTGAGCCAGGTGATACCGTTATGGGGATGGATTTGGCAGCAGGTGGACACTTGACCCACGGAGCTCCAGTTAGCTTCTCAGGTCAAACCTACAACTTTGTTTCTTATAGTGTGGATCCTGAAACAGAACTATTGGACTTTGATGCTATCTTGAAACAAGCCCAAGAAGTAAAACCAAAATTGATCGTAGCAGGTGCTTCAGCCTATTCTCAAATTATCGACTTTTCAAAATTCCGTGAAATTGCGGACGCTGTTGGGGCTAAACTCATGGTAGATATGGCTCATATCGCTGGTTTGGTTGCTGCTGGTCTACATCCTAGCCCAGTGCCATACGCTCACATCACGACAACAACGACCCACAAAACCCTTCGTGGACCTCGTGGTGGTTTGATTTTGACTAATGACGAAGAACTTGCCAAGAAAATCAATTCAGCTATTTTCCCAGGTATTCAAGGTGGTCCTTTGGAGCATGTTGTTGCTGCTAAAGCTGTTTCCTTCAAAGAAGTCTTAGATCCAGCCTTTAAGGAATATGCTGCCAATGTCATCAAGAACAGCAAGGCTATGGCAGATGTCTTCTTGCAAGACCCTGATTTCCGTATCATTTCTGGCGGAACTGAAAACCATCTCTTCCTAGTGGATGTGACTAAAGTTGTAGAAAATGGAAAAGTTGCTCAAAACTTGCTGGATGAAGTCAATATTACCCTAAATAAAAACTCAATTCCTTACGAAACCTTGTCACCATTCAAGACAAGTGGTATTCGTATCGGATCTGCAGCCATTACTGCGCGTGGATTTGGTGAAGAAGAAAGTCGCAAAGTGGCTGAACTCATCATTAAAACCCTTAAGAATGCAGAAAATGATGCTGTCTTAGAAGAAGTGAGAAGTGCAGTCAAAGAATTGACAGATGCCTTCCCATTATACGAGGACTAAAACTTTTATGGACATTTATATTAAGAAAGCCATTATTCACCAGTTCAGTCCGGATGATACCGAGCTGTTCCTAGCGGATAAGTTTCTCAATATTACTCCAAAAATCGAAGAATACTTGCGTAAAAAAATTGAACGTGTGTATTCAGATGAAGCCAAGACTGGGATTTTCGAAGAAGAAAATCCCTTCTTCAATCATATCACAGACGATTTGTTGGAGACATCAGTAACACTGGCTAATCTCTGGAAAGAAGAGTTCAGTATTTCTGAAAACTTCAAGACCAATGACTTGATTTTTGTGCAATTTTCTAAAGAAGGCGTGGAACATTTCGCTTTCTTGCGAATTGCTCTGCGTGAGACCTTGACCCACCTCGGTGGAGAAGTTGACAATCCAATCAAGCTGACTCAGAATAACCTGCCTGGATTTGGAACGGGTGCCGACGAAGCCTTGGTCGTCAATCTTCAGAGTCGCAAGTACCATCTGATTGAAAAACGAATCAAGTACAACGGGGATTTCTTGAACTATTTTTCAGAAAATCTTCTTGCTGTCACCCCTAAAATTTCACCCAAGAAATCTATCAAAGAACTGGAAAAAACAGCTCAGAGAATTGCTGAATCTTTTAATACAGATGATTTTCAATTTCAATCCAAGGTAAAATCAGCGATTTTCAATAACCTGGAAGAAAGCAATGAATTGTCGCCTGAGAAATTGGCCAATGACCTTTTTGACAATAATCTGACGGCTCGTTTGAGCTTTATTGACCAAGTCAAAGAAGCCGTACCAGAACCAGTTCAATTTGATGAAATTGATACTAGTCGCCAATTAAAGAAATTTGAAAATCAAAAACTCTCCTTGTCAAATGGAATTGAGCTCATCGTTCCCAATAACGTCTATCAAGACGCCGAGTCTGTTGAGTTTATCCAAAATGACAATGGAACCTACTCTATCTTAATCAAAAATATCGAGGATATCCAAAGTAAATAATGTTTAAACGAATTCGAAGAGTGCTTGTACTAGCAGTCTTCCTTTTTGCTGGCTATAAAGCTTATCGCGTTCACCAAGATGTCAAGCAAGTCATGACCTATCAACCCATGGTGCGAGAAATCTTGAGTGAAAAAGACACCCCAGCAAACGAAGAGCTTGTGCTCGCTATGATT
>JAWHFN010000083.1:0-6727 GCA_032565555.1 Streptococcus mitis
CAGGTAATGACGCCGCCATCTGGCGAATACTTAATCGCATTGTTCAAAATGTTGTCTAAAACCTGAATTACTTTGTCTGTATCTAACTCTACCCATAAATCGCGTTTAGTAAATTCACGGCGAATTTTGTAATTTTTTTGCTCATTTTCAATCATCATATCAAAGCGATCCAAGACAAAATTAATCAATTCGTTAAAATTCACATACTCTAATTGAAGATGTGTATTCCCAGAGTCCATCCGAGATAAATTTAACAAATCATTAATCATACGAATCATCCGGTCGGTTTCTTCTAACGTGACTTTTAAGAAGTTCGGCGCAATCTCAGGGTTTTCCCAAGCTCCTTCACTCAAAGCCTCTATATAACTACGCATACTTGTCAAAGGCGTTCGCAACTCATGAGAAACATTGGAAACAAATTCCCGTCTTTCCCGTTCGTTTTTTTCCTGTTCTGTGACGTCATGAAGTACGCAAACTAAGCCAGTAATAAATCCTGATTCCCGACGAATCATCGTAAAGTCTACCCGGATAATCATTTGGTCTTCTTCACGATCAGACGTTGAGCGATCAATCAGCAGTTCATCTGGCTCTTCTAACAGCTTCCGCAATGTGTAATCTTCTTCAATATCTAACAACTCTAATAACGAGGTCCCAATCACATTTTCATTTTTTACATTTAATAATGAAAGGGCCATTTCATTAATCGTAATCACCTTTCCGCGGCGATCCGTCGCAATGACACCATCTGTCATATGCGTTAAGACACTATCTAAACGATTTCTTTCTGCTTCCATTGTTTCTTGTGCTTCTTCAATCCGTTCTGATAATTGATTAAATGTTTCTGCTAATTGGCCTAATTCATCTTTTCCATGGACTTCTACTTTTCCAGCGTAATCACCACGAGCGATTCGAATGGCTTGCTCGCGCATTTCCCCAATCGGCTTCGTGATTGATCGTGCAATCAGTAAGGTCACAATAATCGAGATTGCTGCGGCAATAATAGAAGCAGTGAAAAAGATACTTGCTGTGTTGGTAATTTCTTGGTATTTATTTTCTAAATTACTTTTCACATAAAGGACACCAATCACTGTTTCTCCAGTAGGCGATTGAATCGGCTGAACATTCACATACACGCGTTTATCATTATCTAAAGCTTGATATTTTTTACTCGTAAAGTCATTTAAATCACGATAATCATTCTTTTTCCCAATAATATTTTGTTGATTTAAATCATTGGTTGCCCGAATAATCCCTTTATCATCGACAATTCTCGCTTCAGAAATATCTGCATTTGAAAAATCAGATAACGCTTTTTTTAAATTTGCATCAACGTCACTACGTTCGAGATCTTTGTTGCTCATCTGCGTGCTTAACGTATTTGACAATTGGACAACTTGGGAATCCATATTTTTTTTAAAATCGGAAATTGTAGTGGCTTCCAATTCACGAATGAAATAGCCACCAATGATTTGAATCGCAATCAGTAACAGCAGAATAAATGATAACGCAATCTTAAAATTAACAGATTGAAAAAAGTGAACTTTTTTCTTCATACCTGATTACTCCTGTTCAGGATTTCTTAGATAATAACCAACCCCACGACGAGTAACCAAATACGTTGGATGACTTGGACTATCTTCAATTTTTTCTCTTAAACGACGCACGGTTACGTCCACTGTCCGCACATCACCAAAATAATCATAACCCCAAACGGTTTGTAACAAATGTTCACGAGTCATCACTTGTCCGATATGTTTTGCTAAGTAATAAAGTAACTCAAATTCACGGTGGGTTAAATCTAGTTCTTCACCGTATTTCTTAGCAACATAGGCATCTGGAACAATCTCCAAGTCCCCAATTTGCAAGGGTTGAGTTTTATTTTCATCTGATTCTTGATTATCTACAGAAACCAAGTCCGTGCGACGAAGAAGAGCTTTAACACGCGCCTGCAACTCACGATTTGAGAAGGGTTTTGTCACATAGTCATCCGCTCCAAGCTCCAAACCGATAACCTTATCAAATTCACTGTCTTTAGCTGACAGCATGATAATAGGCACACTACTAGTCTTGCGAATAGTCTTCGCAACTTCTAAACCATCAATTTCTGGAAGCATCAAATCCAAAATAATAATATCTGGCTGCTCTGCTTCAAATTGCTCTAGCGCTTCACGACCGTTAAAAGCAGTTACAACTTCGTAACCTTCCTTGGTCATATTAAACTTGATAATATCTGAGATTGGTTTTTCATCATCTACAATTAATATTTTTTTCATATGTTCACCTTTTTCTCTACTATTATACCAAAAAAATAGCAAGAAGACACAATAGCTAGTCTTTGCTACTGTCTAAGTTGGCTTGTGCATAAGCCTGCCAGATTTTTTGTTGGGGTTTGGCAAGTGGAACATCCTTGAACTCTTCTGGTGAAAGCCAGCGAACTTCCCTATCTGAAAAATCATGAAAGTCACTCACCTGACCTGCTACAATTTGAACATGCCACTTTCGATGGCTAAAGACATGCTTGACAGTCTCAAAACAAACATCAAGCCAATCAACTTCTAGGTCATAGTCCTGCTGGAAACTCTCTTCTGGACTGGGGCCAAAGTTTACACTTTCTTCTGCAACCTGATGAAAGAGGTCAAACTGCTCCTCTTGCAAAAACTCATCTACTTCTATCAAGGGAAAATGCCAAAATCCTGCCAACAACTTTTCACTCTCATTTTTTTCAAGTAAAAATTGTCCTTGAGTATTTTTGACCACCAAGGCTTTAAGATAAATTGGGACAGGCTTTTTCTTGGGAGCCTTAATTGGATAACAGTCCATTGTGCCATTCTGATATGCCGCACTGAAGTCCTTAACTGGGCTTTCTTCTGGTCTTGGATTTACAGGCGCCTCAATATCTGAGCCCAAGTCCATCAAGGCTTGATTAAAGTCACCAGGCCTTTCTGGGTCAATCAGGATTTCCATCATTGCCTGAAAAATTTTGCGATTACTTGGAATCCCAATATCATGGTTGACTTCGAACAGGCGGGCCAAAACACGCATAACATTACCATCTACAGCTGGCTCAGGCAAGTTAAAAGCAATACTGGATATGGCTCCGGCCGTGTAAGGGCCAATTCCTTTCAAACTGGAAATTCCTTCATAGGTGTTTGGAAATTGACCACCAAAGTCAGTCATAATCTGCTGGGCTGCAGCCTGCATATTACGAACTCGAGAATAATATCCCAGTCCCTCCCAAGCCTTTAACAAACGCTCTTCAGACGCATTTGCCAAACTTTCCACTGTTGGAAACCAGTCCAAGAACCGTTCATAGTAAGGAATAACCGTATCCACCCTGGTCTGCTGGAGCATAATTTCAGACACCCAGATATGATAAGGATTTTTACTTCTACGCCACGGTAAATCTCGCTTGTTTCCATCATACCAGTTGAGGAGTTTCTCACGAAAAGAAAGGATCTTCTCCTCCGGCCACATGACGATACCATATTCTTTCAAATCTAACATATCTCTAGTATAACACAGAAGGTTTCACCTGTCTTTGTATCTGATTTATAATATTTTCAATAGACAGTATATGACTTTTCTTTCTACTTAAATATTTTTAATATGACTTCAGCTGAAAATCGATATAATATCATATAATGCAATTATCCATCTTCATGGTTTGATTTTGAGACAAATAATACTCAATGAAAATCAAAGAGAAAACTAGGAAGCTAGCCACAGGTTGCTCAAAGCACTGCTTTGAGATTGTAGATAAGACTAACGAAGTCAGTCACATATATAATCCAAGGTGAAGCTGACGTGGTTTGAAGAGATTTTAAAAGAGTATAAGCTAGAAATACAGTATTATTTAAAATAGTCGATCATGCTACGGATAAACAATAAAGACTCATCTCTCTTATAAAATAATGAAAACGCAGATTGATATCATCCTAAAACAAGTAACAAAGGGAAAAATAGTGTTTTGCCCCAAAAATGCCCCAAAACAAACAAAAAAGCCTGTCACACAAGCTCAAATGCTTGATATGACAGGCTTTTTAAAGACTAATTATTTAACAGCGTCTTTAAGAGCTTTACCAGCTTTGAATGCTGGAACTTTAGAAGCTGCAATTGTGATTTCTTTACCAGTTTGTGGGTTGCGACCTTTACGTGCAGCACGCTCACGAACTTCAAAGTTACCAAAACCGATCAATTGAACTTTTTCACCAGCTGCAAGGTAGTCAGCTACTGCTGAAAATACAGCTTCAACTGCTGCTGCTGAGTCTTTCTTAGTCAATTCTGTAGCTTCTGCTACTTTAGCGATCAAATCTTGTTTGTTTGCCATGTTAATGATTCCTCCAAATTAATTTCTAATTAACAAATATAATCATATCCTAAAATCCCTTATAGGTCAAGTTAAAAACGCTGTTTATTCGCATTTTCTTTATTTTTTTAGGAATGGTAACGTACCAAAATAGCCCACGCATTCTCACCTGTATGAGTCTGAATAATAGAACCGGTTTCTAAAACAGAAATTGGTTTTTCAACATAGGCTTGTAAACTTTCTTTCATCTCTTTTGCCCAGTCAGCATTACCAGAATATGAAATTCCAATCTCTGCTACAGAACGTTCAGAGAGAGATGTTGTCAACTCATCTAACCATTTTTTAAAGGTTTTAGCTCCACGACCTTTAACAATTGGCTGCAATTCATGGTCTTTCATTTGCATGACAACACGGATATTGAGAAGTGAGCTCAACAATCCAGTTACACGGCCAATTCGTCCACCTTTTACTAGATTTTCTAGAGTAGAAACACCAATATAGAGCTCCGTATGTTTTTTTACCTCTTCAACGTGAGATAAAATTTCCGCCATATCTTTGCCTTCTTGTGCTAATTTCGCAGCCTCAACAACTTGGAATTTCAAGGCTTGGTCAGTAAAGGAACTATCGATAACTGTCACGTCAGCAGTAGATAGGCTGGCACCTTGGCGTGCTGCTTCTACAGTCCCCGAAAGAGCATGGGACATATGAATAGCAAGAATCTGGCTACCATCTTTGCATAGGTCCTCAAAAACTTCAGCGAAGACACCTACAGGTGGTTGACTTGTTTTAGGAAGATTCTTACTTTCTTGCATCAACTGAAGAAATTTACCTTCTTCTTTCAAATCCGCATCAGAATAAACAACATTATCAATCATTACAGATAATGGAACAATTGTAATATCTAATTGTTTTACTAGTTCTGGTTCAATAGTAACAGATGAATCGGTTACAATCTTAATTTTTGTCATAGTATCAATCTTTCTATTTTAGGATTCAGATTGGTTTTCTTACTTTTAATTATATCAAAAAAAGATTAAAAATCCTAATGGAGTCAATCAAATTTTCCGTAAAAATTTGATATAATCAACTTATAAGAAAAGAGGTGTCCTATGATTAAAAAAATTTACCCCATTTTAACCATTTTACTAGGTGCTGCTATTTATGCTTTTGGCCTGACTTATTTTGTAGTTCCCCATCATCTCTTTGAAGGAGGGGCGACAGGTATTACCCTCATCACCTTTTATCTTTTTAAAATCCCTGTTTCCCTCATGAACCTGCTGATTAATATTCCCCTTTTCATCCTAGCTTGGAAAATATTTGGAGCAAAATCTCTCTATTCTAGTTTGCTTGGAACCTTAGCTTTGTCAGCTTGGTTGGCTTTTTTTGAGCGTATTCCCCTTCATATTGATCTTCAAGGTGATTTACTGATTACTGCACTTATAGCGGGAATTCTATTGGGAATTGGTCTTGGAATTATCTTTAATGCTGGAGGTACAACGGGCGGAACTGATATTCTAGCTCGTATTCTCAATAAATACACTCATATATCCATGGGGAAACTGCTCTTTATCTTAGATTTTTGTATTCTCATGCTCATTCTCCTAATCTTCAAGGACTTGAGATTGGTTTCCTACACGCTCTTATTTGATTTTATCGTTTCTCGTGTCATTGATTTGATTGGCGAAGGTGGCTATGCTGGTAAAGGCTTTATGATTATCACAAAACGTCCTGACCAACTTGCTAAAGCGATTAATGATGACCTAGGAAGAGGCGTTACTTTTATTTCTGGTCAAGGCTACTATAGTAAAGAAAATTTGAAAATCATTTACTGTATTGTCGGTAGAAATGAGATTGTGAAAATGAAGGAAATGATTCATCGAATCGATCCTCAAGCCTTTATAACCATTACAGAAGCCCATGAAATCCTAGGAGAAGGCTTCACCTTTGAAAAAGAATAAAAAGAGGTAGTGTAGTGACCTCAAAAGTTAGACTTATTCATCTATCTTTTGGGTTACAAACAACCTCTTTTTTGTTTACTCAATCTCTTAAGACCAATTCCGAGCTACTTCTTCATCAGCCCTTAACTGATCCACTAATTGGTCAACTGAGTCAAATTTGGTCATATCTCGAATGCGATCAAGCCAATAAACCATGACGGTTTCCCCATAAATATCTTGATTAAAATCAAAAATATTGACTTCAAAACGTGCTTCTTCTCCATCAAAGGTCACATTTTTCCCGACACTAGCCATAGCACGATACTTCTGTCTTTGAATCTCAACATCAACGACATAAACGCCATCTGCTGGCATATAAGTACGATCTAAAAGCACCAAATTAGCTGTTGGATAACCAATCGTACGACCACGAGCATTGCCATGAACCACCATACCTCTTGATGGAAGCGGTGCCCCCAAAAGT
>JAWHFN010000084.1:0-6720 GCA_032565555.1 Streptococcus mitis
GATGAACACCCTTAGCTTGGATTTCTGCTAGCAGTTCTTTAGTGAAGTGTAGTCCAGCAGTTGGTGCTGCAGCAGAGCCACTTTCTTTAGCGTAGACCGTTTGATAGCGTTCACGGTCATCCAGTTTTTCATGGATATAAGGCGGTAGCGGCATTTCACCCAGACTTTCCAAAACTTCTAGGAAAATTCCTTGGTATTCAAAGCGGACAATACGTCCCCCGTGGGTCAATACTTCTGTCACGACAGCGCTGAGGCGACCATCACCAAAGCTGACACGAGTGCCAACCTTGAGGCGTTTGGCAGGTTTAGCCAGAACCTCCCACTCATCTCCAGCAGTATTTTTGAGCAGGAGAAGTTCCACATGACCTCCAGTTTCTTCCTTTTGACCATAGAGGCGGGCAGGGAGAACGCGGGTGTCGTTCATAACGAGGGCATCACCAGGTTCCAGCATATCAATAATAGAGTGGAAGTGTTTATCCTGCATTTCTCCCGTCTCACGGTTGACGATGAGGAGTTTAGAGGCGTCCCGTTTTTCAAGGGGCGTTTGGGCAATCAATTCTTCAGGCAAGTGGAAATCAAAATCAGCTGTATTCATATATCTGTTCATTCTTTCTAAGTTCTAATCCTATCCATTATAACATGTTTCAAGTTTGGACGCTCTTTTTTTAGAAATTAAATCGTTTTCACTTGACAAAAATTGGTCTATACCATATAATAAATATAGACAGAAATGGAGGATGAAAAGATGAAAGTTATTAAAGTTGAAAACCAAATCGAAGGTGGAAAAGTAGCTTTTGAGATTTTGAAGGAAAAATTAGCCAATGGTGCTCAAACATTGGGACTTGCGACTGGAAGCAGTCCGCTTGAATTTTACAAGGAAATTGTTGAAAGTGACCTCGATTTTTCAAATCTAACCAGTGTCAACCTTGATGAGTATGTAGGCCTTGATGGCGACAATCCTCAGTCTTACCGTCACTTCATGCAAGAAAACTTGTTCAACCAAAAACCGTTTAAAGAAAGTTTCTTGCCTCGTGGTGTTAAGGATCATGCTGAAGCTGAAGTTGAACGCTACAACCAAATTTTGGCTGACCATCCAGTTGATCTCCAAATCTTGGGAATCGGTCGCAATGGACATATCGGATTTAATGAACCTGGTACTCCATTTGATAGTCAAACTCACCTTGTAGAACTGGACCAGTCTACTATCGAAGCAAACGCACGTTTTTTTGACAAGATTGAAGACGTCCCAACCCAAGCCATTTCAATGGGGATTAAAAACATTTTGGATGCCAAGTCAATCCTTCTCTTTGCTTACGGTGAGTCGAAAGCAGAAGCCATTGCCGGAACCGTGTCTGGCCCAGTGACTGAGAATCTACCAGCAAGTAGCCTGCAAAATCACCCTGATGTGACCATCATTGCAGATGCAGAAGCGCTCAGCTTGCTTGAAAAATAAAAAACGAAACCCTTCAGTTTCTTCTATCTGAGTGCTTTAAACTCTTGTATAAATGGAAGAAAAAATCAAAATTAAACCGTATTTTTGCTTGACAATTATTCCTTTTACGTGTAGAATAGAATAGATCTTGAACTTGAAGGGAGTGAAAAAAAATGTCTAAAACAGTAGTACGTAAGAATGAATCTCTTGACGACGCACTTCGTCGTTTCAAACGTGCGGTTACTAAAGCTGGTACTCTTCAAGAAACACGCAAACGTGAATTCTATGAAAAACCTTCTGTAAAACGTAAACGTAAATCAGAAGCAGCTCGTAAACGTAAAAAATTCTAATTGAAATGAAAGGCTGGAGAAATCTAGTCCTTTTTCTTTTAAATAAATACTCCAAAGCCTGCAAAAATCTCAAATATCCTCTTACAATTTGATATAATAGTAAAAAGAACTCGATTGAAGGAGGAAATGATGTCGGTTTTAGTAAAAGAAGTGATTGAAAAGCTTAGACTAGACATTGTCTATGGCGAACCAGAATTACTTGAAAAGGAAATCAATACAGCGGATATTACGCGACCTGGTCTTGAAATGACAGGCTACTTTGACTACTACACGCCAGAGCGGATCCAGCTCTTGGGGATGAAGGAGTGGTCTTATCTGGTCAGCATGCCTTCCAACAGCCGTTATGAAGTTTTGAAAAAAATGTTTCTACCTGAGACACCAGCGGTCATTGTTGCCCGTGGTTTGGTGGTTCCAGAGGAGATGTTAAAGGCTGCTAGAGAATGTAAGATTGCTATTTTAACCAGCCGTACAGCTACCAGTCGTTTGTCTGGAGAATTATCTAGTTATCTGGATTCTCGTTTGGCGGAACGCACCAGTGTTCACGGTGTCTTGATGGATATATATGGGATGGGTGTCTTGATTCAAGGCGATAGTGGCATTGGTAAGAGTGAAACAGGTCTTGAGCTTGTCAAACGTGGGCACCGCTTGGTAGCAGATGATCGGGTAGATATTTATTCTAAGGATGAATTAACTCTTTGGGGAGAGCCTGCTGAAATCTTGAAACATTTGATTGAAATTCGTGGGGTTGGGATTATTGATGTCATGAGTCTCTACGGTGCGAGCGCTGTAAAAGATTCTTCACAAGTTCAGTTGGCTGTTTACTTGGAAAATTACGATACGCATAAGACTTTTGATCGACTTGGAAACAATGCAGAGGAAATAGAAATTTCTGACGTAGCCATTCCTCGTATCCGCATCCCAGTTAAAACAGGTCGTAATATCTCTGTTGTGATTGAGGCAGCTGCCATGAATTATCGTGCTAAGGAAATGGGCTTTGATGCGACGCGTTTGTTCGAAGAACGCTTGACAAATCTTATTGCTCAAAACGAGGTGCCTAATGCTTGATCCAATTGCTATTCATCTAGGTCCTCTAGCTATTCATTGGTATGCCTTGTGTATTGTAACGGGCTTGATTCTTGCGGTTTATTTGACCATGAAA
Organism: Streptococcus mitis; assembly: GCA_032565555.1. Lineage (GTDB taxonomy): Bacteria > Bacillota > Bacilli > Lactobacillales > Streptococcaceae > Streptococcus > Streptococcus mitis_DM. Next base: position 2,942 of record JAWHFN010000084.1, read on the forward strand.
GAAGCGCCTAGAAAGAAGATCATACCAGACGATATTTTAGATTTTATATTGGTAGCCTTTCCTTTGGCTATTTTAGGAGCTCGTCTCTACTATGTCATTTTCCGTTTTGATTACTATAGTCAGAACTTAGGAGAAATTTTTGCCATTTGGAATGGTGGTTTGGCCATTTACGGTGGTTTGATAACTGGGGCTATTGTGCTCTATATCTTTGCTGATCGTAAACTCATCAATACTTGGGATTTTCTAGACATTGCAGCGCCTAGCGTCATGATAGCCCAAAGTTTGGGTCGCTGGGGCAATTTCTTTAACCAAGAAGCCTATGGTGCAGCAGTGGATAATCTGGATTATCTACCTGCCTTTATCCGTGACCAGATGTATATTGAGGGGAGCTACCGTCAGCCAACCTTCCTTTATGAGTCTCTATGGAATCTACTTGGATTTGCCTTGATTTTGATATTCAGACGAAAATGGAAGAGTCTTAGACGAGGTCATATCACTGCTTTCTACTTGATTTGGTATGGTTTCGGTCGTATGGTCATCGAAGGCATGCGGACAGATAGCCTCATGTTCTTTGGTCTTCGAGTATCTCAATGGCTATCAGTTGTCCTTATCGGTCTTGGTATTTTTATCATTCTATATCAAAATCGAAAGAAGGCCCCTTACTATGTTACAGAGGAGGAAAACTAAATGTTAGAAGTTGCATATATTCTTGTAGCCCTTGCTTTGATTGTATTTTTAGTGTATCTAATTATTACTGTACAAAAGCTTGGACGTGTGATCGATGAAACAGAGAAAACGATTAAAACCTTGACTTCAGATGTGGATGTGACCTTGCATCACACCAATGAATTGCTGGCTAAGGTCAATGTCTTGGCAGATGATATCAATGTCAAGATGGCAACAATTAATCCACTCTTTAGTGCTGTTGCAGATTTATCTCTATCTGTTTCCGACCTCAATGACCATGCGCGTGTCTTGAGCAAGAAAGCTTCATCAGCAGGTTCAAAAACACTCAAGACTGGTGCAAGTCTGTCAGCTCTTCGTCTTGCAAGTAAATTTTTCAAAAAATAAAAAAGGAGAATCCTTATGGGTAAACTATCCTCAATCCTTTTAGGAACCGTTTCAGGTGCAGCTCTTGCCTTGTTTTTAACAAGCGACAAGGGCAAACAAGTTTGCAGTCAGGCTCAAGATTTTCTAGATGATTTGAGAGAAGATCCTGAGTATGCCAAGGAGCAAGTCTGTGAAAAACTGACAGAAGTTAAGGAGCAGGCTACAGATTTTGTTCTGAAAACCAAAGAACAGGTTGAGTCAGGTGAAATCACTGTGGACAGTGTCCTTGCTCAAGCCAAATCATGTGCTCGTCAAGCGACAGAAGCATCAAAAAATCAATTCAATAATCTCAAGGAGCAATGGCAAGAAAAGGCCGAAACTCTTGACCAATCAGAAGAAATTGTGATTGATATCAAAGAAGAAAAAATCTAGATTTGATGAGACTGGGCAAAAACTCAATTCTCGGAGAAAATGAAGTAGATTTTCCCACAATAAAATGCATAGTATCAATGTTTTTCAAGATCTGATATTATGCGTTTTTTGATTTTGAAAACTTTTTGACAAACCTTTTTTAAAACACATGAGTTTTATGATTTTTTATGGTATAATGGCAGTGTTGAAAGTAAAATATTTACATTTTTTTTATTTTACTGATATTTTAGTAATATTAAGCAATCCATTTTTCTATGATTAGAAATCAATGTAGTAGCTTATAATCAAGTAGAGGAAAAACTCTAAAATTTTAGTCAAGAAATGATCTAGTTTTCTGTCAAGGCAAAATATTAGAACCCTCTATTTTGTAAAAAATAGTTAGAAAGAAAGTTGGTAAAATGAAAGATATTTTTAATAAACGTCAACGTTTTTCGATTCGAAAGTTTTCTGTTGGAGTGGCTTCTGTATTAATAGGAATTGCCTTGTTTACACCATCTCAGGGAGTGCTTGCTTCTACGGAAAATTCTCTACCTTCTGTGGAGAAAAGAGAAGAAGTGCAACCTATACCAGGTAATCAAAATAATACTTCTTCTGAGTTAGATACCAGAGATGTTCCAATAGGATCTACAAGGACTACAGAACCTGTGAGATCTGGGGATAAGGAAAATAATAGCTTGACCACAAGGGATTTCGTGGCGGGTGAAGACAGATCAAGCACTCCAGCGGTGAGAGCAGCATCAGTTCCCTCTTCCGATATTAAAAAATATGAATTGACTGAGGAAGATGCTAAAAAAATCAAAGCAGGAATAATCGGTTCAGAAGGTGATAAGTATGATAGCCTATTACTAGATGGACCTGAGTTGAAGCCGAATGGTTATACAGATAACGATTATTTGAGTGATAAAGATGAAATCTATATTTATGAAAAAAATGGGAAAAAGTATGTAGGCTATAACAGTCATCCGTTACTAGAAGATACTGATGGTGATGGTATTATTGATAGTGACGAAAAGTCAGATGAAAAATTAAAATGGAATGTAAGTGAACGTGATATGATTATGTTCATGGAATTGTCCTACCGTGACGATAAGTATATTGACAGAGTACTGGATCATAAGAACCCCTTAAGAGAGTCAGAGTTATACAAAAAGAAAGGTGAAACTAGACCACGTTATGAATACATGATGATGCATAATGAATTAGCTCCTTATTGGAAAAGAAAGAAAAGCTATCATACATCTAGCGGACTAGATGCTGTCTTGTATGAAACTAAGAGTGATTTCTCATATTTACCAAATGGAACTGCACAAGTATTAGCCTTTCGTGGAACAAGTGATGTGAAAGATATTAAAGCAGATATCACTCTGGGAACTGGAAGAAATCCTCAACAGGGGATAGATGCAGAAAATATCATGCGAGAACTAGCTAAAGATAAGAGTATTACCAATCTTTATTTAACAGGACATTCTTTAGGAGGATATTTAGTACAACGGGCAATGGTTGAAGCCTATGAGTTGGCATATTCTGACAGCAGGGTCATGTCTCCTAAAGAACAGTTGGCTTATAGAAACTTTTATAATAATGTATTAAAAAAAGGAACAACATTTAATGCCCCAAAAGTAGTGACAAGTTTGGTTTCTGGTCGTGACTTTTGGCAGAAAGGTTTAGATAGCAAAACAATAGCTAAGTCAGGAAAATTGACTCATTATATTGTTGATAATGATTCGACGATAAGAAAAGGTGTCAGCAATGATAGTGATGTTGTTATAAATGTTGGACGAACCAGTGGAGGTCATAGTTCACGTTCTTATTTTGAAGCCGATATGATTAATAGACGATCAGAGTTTATATCTGGGAAACGAATTTCTTTAGATGGGACAGGCTATCAAGATAAAAAAATTACAACAGTTAAATCTGTAGAAAAAGTTGGAGAAACTGCTGTATATAGTAAACGCGGAGATGACATCATTAAGTCAACAACTGTGAGTATGAAAGATCCTGATACAGGACAGATTACTAAAAATACACTTGATGAAGTGTTCAAGAAAGATGGAGCTAAATCTAAGGTTGTGGTTACGCCAATACAGCCAAGTGTACGTTATGAGAAAGACTCCACGAAGGCTAAAGGTGAAGCAAAAATCACAGTAGCTGGTACTCCAGGTACCAGAACAGTAACAACAACCTACACAGTTAATTCTACAGATGGTAGCCTCATTCCACATGAAGGAAAACCAGTTATCAAACCTTCAACTCCTACAGTGGTCAAGGTCCCAGCTAAAGATGAGGTTGAATACCTC
>JAWHFN010000085.1:0-6683 GCA_032565555.1 Streptococcus mitis
TGCCTTTCTTAAAGAGAAAATCTGAAAATATGGTATAATATTATCAATAAAAGGAATCTGGAGGATCAGAATCATGGTATCAACGAAAACGCAAATTGCTGGTTTTGAGTTTGACAATTGCTTGATGAATGCAGCAGGTGTGGCTTGTATGACGATAGAGGAGCTGGAAGGGGTTAAAAACTCAGTGGCAGGAACCTTTGTCACAAAGACAGCGACTTTGGACTTTCGTCAGGGAAATCCTGAGCCACGTTATCAAGATGTTCCACTTGGTTCTATCAACTCTATGGGCTTGCCGAATAATGGATTAGACTATTATTTGGACTATCTTTTGGATTTGCAGGAAAAAGAGCCGAACCGAACTTTCTTCTTATCTCTGGTCGGTATGTCTCCAGAGGAAACCCATACTATCTTGAAAAAAGTCCAAGAGAGTGAATTTTGTGGTCTGACTGAGCTAAACCTTTCTTGTCCAAATGTGCCAGGAAAACCTCAGATTGCCTATGATTTTGAGACAACCGACCGGATTTTGGCAGAGGTGTTTGCCTACTTCACCAAACCTCTTGGAATTAAATTGCCACCATATTTTGACACTGTTCACTTTGACCAAGCGGCAGCTATTTTCAAAAAGCCTCAAAACTAAATGTCAAAACTAAATTGATAGAATTTTTAGAAAATTTTTGTTTTTTCTCTTTACAGTTAAAAAAAATTCTGCTATAATGACACACATAATTAAATTAGAATTTAAGGAGAACGATATGACATCTGCTAAAGAATATATCCAAAGCGTGTTTGAAACTGTGAAAGCTCGTAACGGGCACGAGGCTGAATTCCTCCAAGCTGTTGAAGAATTTTTCAACACTTTAGAACCTGTATTTGAAAAACACCCTGAGTATATCGAAGAAAATATCTTGGCACGTATTACTGAGCCTGAGCGCGTGATTTCTTTCCGTGTTCCTTGGATTGACCGTGATGGAAAAGTTCAAGTAAACCGTGGTTACCGTGTTCAATTCAACTCAGCTGTTGGACCATACAAAGGCGGACTTCGTTTCCACCCAACTGTTAACCAAGGAATTTTGAAATTCCTCGGATTTGAACAAATCTTCAAAAACGTCTTGACTGGACTTCCTATCGGTGGAGGTAAAGGTGGATCAGACTTCGATCCTAAAGGTAAAACAGATGCTGAAGTGATGCGTTTCTGCCAAAGCTTCATGACTGAATTGCAAAAACACATCGGACCATCACTTGACGTACCTGCTGGTGATATCGGTGTTGGTGGACGTGAGATTGGTTACCTTTACGGTCAATACAAACGCCTTAACCAATTTGATGCTGGTGTCTTGACTGGTAAACCTCTTGGATTTGGTGGTAGCTTGATTCGTCCAGAAGCAACTGGTTATGGTTTGGTTTACTACACTGAAGAAATGCTTAAAGCTAACGGTAACAGCTTTGCTGGTAAGAAAGTTGTTATTTCAGGTTCTGGTAACGTTGCTCAATACGCTCTTCAAAAAGCGACTGAACTTGGTGCAACTGTTATCTCTGTATCTGACTCAAATGGTTATGTCATCGATGAAAATGGTATCGACTTCGATCTTTTGGTTGACGTTAAAGAAAAACGTCGTGCTCGCTTAACTGAGTATGCTGCTGAAAAAGCAACTGCAACATATCACGAAGGTTCTGTATGGACTTACGCTGGAAACTATGACATTGCGCTTCCATGTGCGACTCAAAACGAAATCAACGGTGAAGCAGCTAAACGTTTGGTTGCTCAAGGCGTTATCTGTGTATCTGAAGGTGCCAACATGCCAAGCGACCTTGATGCCATCAAAGTTTACAAAGAAAATGGAATCTTCTACGGACCTGCTAAAGCAGCCAATGCCGGTGGTGTAGCCGTTTCAGCCCTTGAAATGAGCCAAAACAGTCTTCGCCTCTCATGGACTCGTGAAGAAGTTGATGGACGTCTCAAAGATATCATGACAAACATCTTCAACACAGCTAAAACAACTTCAGAAACATATGGTCTTGATAAAGACTACCTTGCAGGAGCTAACATTGCTGCCTTTGAAAATGTAGCAAATGCTATGATCGCACAAGGTATTGTTTAAGATTCATTTGCTTAATCCTCAATCGCTCCGATTGGGGATTTTTATGTTGAATCCAAAAAACGCACCATTAACAGTGAGTTTTAACATCCGAATTTATTTTACTTTCATTAGGGCAGATGACAAACATTCAACAATCTCATCAACTGCTTCATCTATGTTTATAGTTCCTTCATCATTCAACATCATGGGAATAAGATAAGAAAAACTCAATGCTAAAATATATCGAACAATTCTTTCATTTGACCAATTTAGAATAAGTCCTTTTTCTTTAAATTGATTTAAAACAGGGCTAATTGGTTCTATTATAGATTGAACAATAATATTTCCTAACTGGATAGAAAGATTTTTATCAATAAAAGAACGCCCCAAGAGAATTTTAACATGCATTTGATTCTTCTGAATGAAAAAGAGCCTATCTCGAACAATACTTTTTAAAAAGAAGGGAAAAGTTTCTTGATCTACTGTGAATTTTTTTTCTGAGAAATCCGCAATTACTTCTGGAATAACCTGTTCTAGAAAAGTAGATAAAATGACTTCTAAAATACCTTCCTTTGTTTTAAAGTAACTAAAAACAGTTCCTTCTGACACTCCAGCACGTTCGGCAATAAGACTGGACGTTGTATTCTCAAATCCAATTTCTGAGAATAATTTTAAGCTTGATAATAATACTCGACGTTGTTTCAAGCTCAAGTTGCTAACTTCTAACGTCTGAGCATACTTTTGTTCTAAACTTTCCATCGCTAGCACCTCTCTTCTACTCTCTTACTTTTACGACTTTTTTGCCACGACTGTGTCCCATTTTCAGACTACTATAGGCTTCTCTAACTGACTTTAGAGAAAAGTCATACACTTGATCAATTTTCAGCTGAACCTTTCCGTCTGAGACCATTTCAGCTAAAGTGCTAAAATCATCATATGTGGAATGTCTCGGACCAGTAAACTGAGCACCTTTTATCATAACATAGGGCGAAGGTACTAATGTCCCAATAGCTGTCCCTTTCAAGCCTAAACTAAAAGCCAATCTAACATAATCAGATCCATAACAATCCAAAAATTTTGTAATAGGCATTGGACTAGCTGATAGAAGAGCCTTCTTGATATTCTCTTCGTAACTTACTGGTATGGCACCTAAAGACTTCAGATACTCTGCATTTTTCTTACTTGCTATTCCAATCACTGTCGCCCCCTTAGCAACTGCATACTGTACTACAATACTTCCAATACCTCCTGCTGCAGCTGAAATAACAACAGTATCTCTTGAATTTAAACCTATTCTTCTAAAAGCCCCACCCACAGTTAAAGCAGCTACTCCCATAGTAGCTGCGTGAGTCATGTCGATCATCTCTGGTTTCAATACAATTTCTGATTCATTGACACAAATTTCTGTTGCTAAAGCTCCCCTCTTAGTTCCCAAACCAGGATCGCTAATCATTGTTCCAAACACCTTATCTCCTACTGAGAACCTAGTTACTTCATTTCCAACTTCTGTAATAACTCCAGAAAAATCTCTCCCCACACCTCTTGGAAATAGAGATGATTTAGATTCAAACCAACGACTTGGTTTCCTTAATTTCGTTATAAAAGATAGAAATCGAAGGGGTTTCGCTCCCTCAAAAGTTTTATAATCAATAGGATTTAAACCAACAGCATGAACTTCTACTCTCACCTGATTTACATCCAGGGCTGTAGAGTCTATCTTCAGCAAATCCAAGACCTCTTCGTTACCGAAACGACTGTACTCTATTGCTTCAACAACCATTTTCTTTACTCCTTAATTTCACAAAAATTGAGTGAACACTCATTTTTATAAATTATACTCTTAATTTGTAAGAAAATCAATATTATCGTTTGATAACGATTTATGACATGATACAAATATCCATCATTTCGATTTAGCAATATGATTCTTTCAATCTAACTCTCCTCACTTTTAAAGATTCCTTTCCCTTTTTTGCCCCTTTTAGAACAAAAAGAAAAACCGCTAGTCCTAAGAATAGCGGTTTAATCATGTTTTTAAGCTACTAATGTAGTCGCTCTATTATTTAAGAGTAACTGAAGCTCCAGCTTCTTCCAATTTAGCTTTGATTTCTTCAGCTTCTGCAGTTGCAACGCCTTCTTTAACAAGTGCTGGTGCACCGTCAACAAGTTCTTTAGCTTCTTTAAGACCAAGACCTGTGATTTCACGTACAACTTTGATAACGCCAACTTTTTTGTCGCCTGCAGATGTCAATTCAACGTCGAATGAATCTTTAGCAGCACCAGCGTCAGCAGCACCAGCTGCAGCAACAGCTACAGGAGCAGCTGCAGTTACACCAAATTCTTCTTCGATAGCTTTTACAAGGTCGTTCAATTCAAGGATTGAAGCTTCTTTAATTTCAGCAATAATGTTTTCAATGTTCAATGCCATTGTTATTTCCTCCAAATATGTTTTAAATTTATAATAGATTTTCGTAGCTAGGCTACGCTGCGTAGCTTAAGATTAAGCTGCGTCTTCTTTGTTGTCTGCAACCGCTTTGACTGCAAGAGCAACGTTGCGCACTGGCGCTTGAAGTACAGAAAGGAGCATAGAAAGAAGTCCTTCGCGGTTTGGAAGAGTTGCAAGAGCAAGAATCTCTTCTTTAGATGCGACAGCGCCTTCGATTGCACCACCTTTGATTTCAAGTGCTTCAGCGTCTTTAGCAAAATCGTTCAAGATTTTCGCTGGTGCGATAACATCTTCGTTAGAAAATGCTACTGCAGATGGTCCAACAAATACTGATGCAAGATCTTCAAGACCAGCTTTTTCAGCTGCACGACGCAAGATTGAGTTTTTAATCACTTTATACTCAACTTCGCTTCCACGAAGCTCACGACGAAGAACTGTATCTTGCTCAACTGTCAAACCACGAGCGTCTACAACGACGATAGATGCAGCAGCTTTCATTTTTTCAGCTACTACGTCAACTAGTTCCGCTTTTTTAGCAATAATTGCTTCACTCATTAGTGTGTTCACCTCCGTAATTATTTTGCTTGGGGAATTTTTCAAAAAGAAAAACGCGCCCAAACCTAGACACGAAAGTACAATACGCTTCTTTTTACATGATACGTTTTGTCCTCGGTAGGATATTTATGAGTCGAGCTCCCCTACTGTCTTAGGCAGTTTTTTCAAACCGTATATAAGTATAGCATAGTCAAAAAAAGAATGCAAGATTTTTGCAAACTTTTTTTAAAATTTTTTCGTGATATTTTTCTTTTAAAGTTCTACCGTCAAAACTTTGCCTTGCTTGACAACCTGTTCTCCGGCAATATAGACATCATCAACATCACTGGATTTAACAGCATAGACGAGATGAGAAAGCATATTTTCCTGAGGTTGGAGATGAATTTTCCCTTGTGGTTGAATAACGAGAAAATCTGCCTGTTTACCAACTTCCAAACTTCCTATCTGATGTTCCATCCCTAGGACCTTAGCCCCTTCGATTGTCAGTGCCTTGAGAGCTGTTTCGATAGGAAATTGGCTGGCATCTCCGCTATTCATTTTCTGAAGGAGGGCTGCAGTCCTTCCTTCCTCAAACATATCTAGATTGTTATTGGAAGCAACCGAGTCCGTCGCAATTCCCACTGCTACTCCTGCTTTTTGGAGCTGGATGATTGGAGCAATCCCTGAAGCCAGTTTGAGGTTACTGATAGGATTGTGGGCAATAGCCACTTGAGAAGTTGCCAAGCGTTCAATTTCTCTCTCGTTTAGTTCGACCCCGTGAGCAAAGACAGACGGATAATCTAAATATCCCAGTTCTTCTAAGAAAGCAAGGGGGCGTTTGCCGTAGCGTTTCAGGATAATGCCTGATTCCTCCTTAGTCTCCGCCACATGCATATGGATTGGAATAGCAAGGTCTTTTGCCATATCTAAGCTTTCTGCCAGCAAGTCTCTACTACAGCTGTAGGGAGAATGTGGGGTCACCATCACCTTGAAATTTGGATTTTTATATCCAATAATTTCTTCAATGATTGCTCGAGTTCTGCTTATAGTTTCAGCAGTTGTCTCTGCCTCTGAAGAAAAGAGGGTCGGTGAGAAATAACAACGCATCTTGGAAACTTTCACTTCTTGATAAATCCGTTCAATATCCACACCATTGGGATTATACATATCGTTGAAGGTTGTTGTTCCTGACTGGAGCATTTCTGTCAGCGCTTCTTTGACCGCCTTGGTAGTCATGTCTGGAGTAAACTCAGCTTCTGCAGGCCAGATATAGACATTGAGCCATTCATGGAGGTTACTGTCATCTCGGATCCCTCGCAAACCTGTCATGGCAGAATGGGTGTGGCAATTGACCAATCCAGGCATAATCCAGGCTCCCTGATAATCTATAATCTGCTCAGCTTGCTCTAAAACCTCTGGCTTCTCTTGACCGACATAGACAATTTGAGAATCCTTAACGGCTAAGATTCCATCCAGATAAACATGGAAATCTTGGTCACAAGTCACGATATTTACATGCTGAAAGACTTTCATTCTAGGCACCTTTTCTAAAAGACAATTTATACTCTTCTAAAATCTCTTCAAACCACATCAGCTTCACCTTGCCGTAGGTATGGTTACTGACT
>JAWHFN010000086.1:0-6671 GCA_032565555.1 Streptococcus mitis
TCAGCGTCGCCTTACCGTAGATATATGTAACTGACTTCGTCAGTCTTATCTACAACCTCAAAGCAGTGCTTTGAGCAACCTGCGGCTAGCTTCCTAGTTTGCTTTTTGATTTTCATTGAGTATAAAATGCCAGAAAAAGAGCATAAAAGAGCACACAAAAAGAGACAAAAACAAGATCTACTAAATAAAGGTTCTTTATTTGATAGACTTAGTTGTTCATGTCTCCCTTACCTCCGAGTATTAGTACCTCTATCCTATACCTTTTAGGAAATTTTGTCAACAGAAAACTGAAAATTCCAATCTCTAAAATACGAGTGGTAAGCATTAGTAATGAGTTCTTTGTCTTCCATGTGAGCGTCTTCCTTGCTATCATGTATTCTTGCCTATAGTATAGCACCAAAAAATATAGTGATAAATATATTAAAAACTCGAATGTTAATTCCAAAGTTTGGTGGGCTAATTTGTAGCCTTTTCATGGTATAATCAAGAGAGTAAATCTTTATGGAGGAAGTATGAAATTAAATATTCAAGAAATTCGTAAGCAGTCTGAAGGCTTGCATTTTGAACAAACGTTAGACCTAGCCGCAGACCTGCGTGCACGTAATCAAGAAATTTTAGATGTAAAAGATATCCTTGCAGTTGGGAAAGTACAGTACGAAGACCGTATGTATTTCTTAGATTATCAACTATCTTATACCATTGTTCTTGCTTCAAGTCGCAGTATGGAGCCAGTTGAGTTAGTTGAATCTTATCCAGTAACGGAAGTTTTCATGGAAGGCGCAACTAACCAGCTGGACCAAGAAGTTTTAGACGATGATTTGGTCTTGCCTATCGAAAATGGAGAACTTGACCTTGCTGAGAGCGTGTCAGACAATATCCTACTAAACATTCCTATCAAGGTCTTGACTGCTGAAGAAGAAGCTGGTCAAGGATTTGTTTCAGGAAATGACTGGCAAATCATGACAGAGGAAGAATACCAAGCTCAACAAGCAGTCAAGAAAGAAGAAAACAGTCCTTTTGCAGGCTTGCAAGGACTATTTGACGGAGACGAATAATGGTCTTGTCAAAAAAACGAGCTCGAAAAGTGCTAGAAGAAATCATTGCCCTCTTCCCAGATGCCAAGCCCAGTCTTGATTTTACCAATCATTTTGAACTATTGGTTGCGGTGATGTTATCAGCTCAGACGACGGATGCAGCGGTAAATAAGGCAACACCAGGTCTCTTTGCTGCCTTTCCAACGCCACAAGCCATGTCTGTAGCGACAGAGAGTGAAATTGCTTCACACATTTCTCGTTTGGGATTGTATCGGAATAAAGCTAAATTCCTTAAAAAATGTGCTCAACAACTACTAGATGATTTTGATGGTCAAGTTCCTCAGACACGTGAAGAATTAGAAAGTCTAGCAGGTGTTGGTCGCAAGACAGCCAATGTTGTCATGAGTGTAGGATTTGGAATTCCAGCCTTTGCAGTTGATACTCATGTCGAGCGTATTTGTAAGCACCACGATATCGTCAAAAAATCAGCGACACCGCTTGAGGTGGAAAAACGGGTTATGGATATCTTGCCACCGGAGAAGTGGTTAGCAGCCCATCAGGCCATGATTTATTTTGGAAGAGCCATTTGTCATCCTAAAAATCCAGAGTGTGACCAGTACCCGCAATTATATGATTTTAGCAATTTGTAAGATGGGACATCGAAAGTTTTTGCTTGATTTTAAGCATGCTTTGTGCTATAGTAATTGATAACTAAATATTCCTTTAAACCTGTCCCGTGAGGCAGGCAAGGAGCGCGGTAAAGTAGAAGGGTGAAGTCTATACTGTTTGCGGTAGGGCTCGCTTGGCTATACATTTCAAGTCTCCTTGTTTAAGGAGACTTTTCTTTTTGGAGGTTTGTCATGAAGACAAAAGAAGTTGTAGACGAATTGACCGTCAAACGAGCGATTACGCGTATTACTTATGAGATTATCGAACGTAACAAAGATTTGAATAAAATCGTCTTGGCTGGTATTAAAACTCGAGGTGTCTTTATCGCCCACCGTATCCAAGAACGTTTGGAGCAGCTAGAAAATCTTTCAGTTCCTGTTGTAGAATTGGATACTAAACCTTTCCGTGACGATGTTAAAAGTGGAGAAGATACTTCTTTGGTTTCTGTTGATGTGACAGACCGTGAAGTTATCTTGGTGGATGATGTGCTTTATACAGGCCGTACCATCCGAGCTGCTATTGATAATATTGTCGGTCATGGACGTCCTGCGCGCGTGAGTTTAGCAGTTCTAGTCGATCGTGGACATAGAGAATTGCCAATCCGTCCAGATTACGTTGGAAAGAATATCCCAACCAGTCGTTCTGAAGAAATCATCGTAGAGATGACAGAACTTGATGGCCAAGACAGAGTTCTGATTACTGAAGAAGCTTAGAAAGCTAAAGGAGTAGCCATGTCAGAAAATCAACAAGCATTGAACCATGTGGTGTCCATGGAAGACCTCACTGTTGATCAAGTGATGAAATTGATTAAGCGAGGAATAGAGTTTAAAAACGGAGCCCAGCTTCCCTATGAGGACCATCCGATTGTTTCCAATCTTTTCTTTGAAGATTCTACACGGACGCATAAGTCCTTTGAAGTGGCAGAGATTAAACTGGGGCTGGAACGACTTGACTTTGATGTGAAGACCAGCTCGGTAAATAAGGGTGAGACACTTTATGATACTATCCTGACTCTGTCTGCCTTAGGAGTGGATGTCTGTGTGATTCGTCACCCAGAGGTCGACTACTATAGAGAGTTGATTGCTAGTCCCACGATTACGACTTCCATCATCAATGGTGGAGATGGTTCGGGCCAACACCCTAGCCAGAGCTTGCTTGATTTGATGACTATTTATGAGGAATTTGGCCACTTTGAGGGTCTCAAGGTTGCTATTGCAGGTGACTTGGATCACTCACGTGTTGCCAAATCCAATATGCAGATTTTGAAACGCTTGGGAGCTGAACTTTTCTTTGCAGGTCCTGAGGAATGGAGAAGTCAAGAGTTTGCAGACTATGGACAGTTTGTAACCATTGATGAAATCATTGATCAGGTGGATGTCATGATGTTTCTCCGTGTGCAACATGAACGTCATGATAGTGGTACAGTTTTTTCAAAAGAAGACTACCATGCCCAACATGGCTTGACACAAGAACGTTACGATCGCTTAAAAGAAACAGCAATCCTCATGCACCCAGCTCCAGTCAATCGTGATGTAGAAATCGCAGACCACTTGGTTGAAGCACCAAAATCACGGATTGTCCAACAAATGACCAATGGTGTCTTTGTTCGAATGGCAATCTTAGAATCCGTACTGGCGAGTAGAAACGCCAACTAAAACACAAGACGTTAAAAGACGCCAGTGAGCGTCCACGAGAGGTGAGAATATGACAAAAAGACTTCTAGTATTAGAAGATGGCACAGTTTTTGAAGGCAAGGCCTTCGGAGCAGATATTGATGTAACAGGCGAAATCGTCTTTAATACAGGGATGACCGGCTACCAAGAATCCATTACAGACCAGTCTTATAATGGACAAATCTTGACCTTCACTTATCCTTTGGTAGGAAATTATGGAATTAACCGTGATGATTACGAATCCATCATTCCAACTTGTAAGGGAGTCGTTGTTTTCGAAGAAGCACGTAGAGCTAGTAACTGGCGCAACCAAATGACCTTGGATGAATTTTTGAAAGCCAAGAAAATTCCAGGTATTTCAGGAATTGATACGCGTGCCCTTACCAAGATTATCCGTAAGCATGGTACCATGCGAGCAACCTTGACCCATGTTGGGGACAGCATGGATCATGTGACGGACCAGCTTCAAGCAACAGTCTTGCCGACAGACAATATCAAGCAGGTTTCTACTAAAACTTCCTATCCAGCTCCAGGAGTTGGTTTGAGTGTGGTGCTAGTGGACTTTGGTCTTAAGCACTCAATCTTACGAGAACTTTCTAAGCGTAATTGTAACGTGACGGTTGTTCCGTATTCAACAACGGCGGAAGAAATTCTTCACCTCAATCCCGACGGAGTTATGTTGTCAAACGGTCCTGGTAACCCAGAAGATGTTCCCCAAGCACTGGACATGATTCGTGGTGTGCAAGGGAAAATTCCAATCTTCGGTATCTGTATGGGACATCAACTCTTTGCCATGGCAAACGGTGCTAAGACCTACAAGATGAAATTTGGTCACCGTGGATTTAACCATGCAGTACGTGAAATTGCTACAGGACGTGTGGATTTTACAAGTCAGAACCATGGTTATGCAGTCAGCCGTGAGGATTTGCCAGAGCACTTGATTATCACCCACGAAGAAATTAATGACAAGTCAGTTGAAGGTGTGCGTCACAGATACCAACCAGGTTTCTCTGTACAATTCCACCCAGACGCAGCCCCTGGTCCACACGATGCAAGCTACCTATTTGACGAGTTTATCGAGATGATGGAAGCTTTTAAACAATCAAACTAAGAACGAGTAAAAGCTCGTCGGAGAATTTATGTAACTGAACACGGACGGAAAGCTCGGAATTTAGAGAAACCAACTTGGATTGTCAATCCTTCCTTGGTTTCCTAAAAATCAATCGCTTTTTATTCGTCCTTTGTATCTTATTTAATGTCGCCCTGAGAGGCGACGAATAGAAAGGAGAAGGGTGGTCCGTATTTGCTAAACTGAATACGGGCTACGGACTGTGCTAAAAAGATAGTTATTCCTAGAACTGACAGTTCTTCGTCATAACTCCTATTTTAGCTTTGTCCGCTTGACGCCCTTAATATCTTATAAATGCCTAAACGTACTGATATTCAAAAAATTATGGTGATTGGTTCTGGTCCGATTATTATTGGTCAGGCTGCTGAGTTTGACTACGCTGGGACCCAGGCTTGCTTGTCGTTGAAAGAGGAAGGTTATGAGGTTGTCTTGGTTAACTCAAACCCTGCAACCATCATGACGGATAAGGAAATTGCTGATAAGGTTTACATTGAGCCAATTACACTTGAGTTTGTAACTCGTATTCTTCGCAAGGAACGTCCAGATGCCTTGCTTCCAACTCTTGGTGGTCAAACAGGGCTTAATATGGCTATGGAATTGTCTAAAAACGGCATTCTAGATGAGCTTGGAGTCGAACTTCTGGGGACTAAATTGTCTGCCATTGACCAAGCTGAGGATCGTGATCTCTTTAAACAATTGATGGAAGAGCTTGAACAACCAATTCCAGAGTCTGAAATTGTCAACACAGTAGAAGAAGCAGTTTCTTTTGCAGCAACAATTGGTTACCCAGTCATTGTCCGTCCAGCCTTTACCCTTGGTGGTACTGGTGGTGGTATGTGTGCCAATGAGGAAGAATTGCGTGAAATTGCTGAAAATGGTTTGAAGTTGTCACCTGTCACCCAATGTTTGATTGAACGTTCAATCGCAGGTTTCAAGGAAATCGAATATGAAGTCATGCGTGACTCAGCTGACAATGCCCTGGTTGTTTGTAACATGGAAAACTTTGACCCAGTTGGGATTCATACAGGTGATTCCATCGTATTTGCTCCAGCGCAAACCATGTCAGACTATGAAAACCAAATGCTCCGTGACGCGAGCTTGAGCATTATTCGTGCCCTCAAGATTGAAGGTGGATGTAACGTTCAGCTAGCCCTTGATCCGCATAGCTTTAAGTACTATGTTATCGAAGTAAACCCACGTGTATCGCGTTCTTCAGCCCTTGCTTCAAAGGCAACAGGTTACCCAATCGCTAAATTGGCTGCTAAGATTGCAGTCGGTTTGACCTTGGATGAGGTTATCAACCCAGTTACAGGTTCAACTTATGCTATGTTTGAGCCAGCCCTCGACTACGTCGTTGCCAAGATTCCACGTTTCCCATTTGATAAGTTTGAAAAGGGTGAACGTCGTCTTGGGACTCAGATGAAGGCAACTGGAGAAGTTATGGCAATTGGCCGTAACATCGAAGAGTCACTTCTTAAAGCTTGTCGCTCCCTTGAAATTGGGGTTCACCACAATGAAATGCCAGAACTTGCAGCAGTTTCTGATGATGCCTTGATTGAAAAAGTTGTCAAAGCCCAAGATGACCGTCTCTTCTACGTGTCAGAAGCTATTCGCCGTGGTTACACACCAGAAGAAATTGCTGAATTGACAAAGATTGATATCTTCTATCTGGATAAACTCTTGCATATCTTTGAAATTGAACAGGAGTTGGGAGCTCATCCACAAGATCTAGACGTTTTGAAAACTGCCAAACTTAATGGATTTTCAGACCGTAAGATTGCTGAACTTTGGGAAACGACTGCAGACCAAGTTCGCCAACTTCGCTTGGAAAACAAGATTGTCCCAGTTTACAAGATGGTTGATACCTGTGCGGCAGAGTTCGACTCTGAAACACCATACTTCTATTCAACCTATGGATGGGAAAATGAATCTATCAAGTCTGATAAGGAATCCGTCCTAGTTCTAGGTTCAGGTCCAATTCGTATCGGTCAAGGAGTTGAGTTTGACTACGCAACTGTTCATTCGGTTAAGGCAATCCAAGCTGCTGGTTATGAAGCCATTATCATGAACTCAAACCCAGAGACCGTTTCTACAGACTTCTCTGTGTCTGACAAGCTCTACTTTGAACCATTGACATTCGAAGATGTCATGAATGTTATCGACTTG
>JAWHFN010000087.1:0-6645 GCA_032565555.1 Streptococcus mitis
CAATGAAATGACCGTTCATGTTCCCATGGCTGTCCACCCAAATCCCAAGAAAGTCTTGGTAATAGGGGGTGGTGACGGAGGTGTTGCCCAAGTATTAACACTCTATCCTGAACTGGAACAAATCGATATTGTGGAACCAGATGAGATGCTGGTTGAGGTTTGTCGTGAGTATTTCCCAGACTTTGCTGCAGGGCTAGATGATCCTCGTGTTACCATTTACTATCAAAATGGGCTACGCTTTTTGCGAAACTGCGAAGATGATTACGATATTATCATCAACGATGCGACAGATCCATTTGGACATACGGAAGGGCTCTTTACCAAGGAATTTTACGGCAACAGTTACAGAGCCTTGAAAGAAGACGGCATCATGATTTACCAGCATGGGAGTCCCTTCTTTGACGAGGATGAGTCAGCTTGCCGAAGCATGCATCGCAAGGTCAATCAAGCCTTTCCAATCAGTCGGGTCTATCAAGCCCATATTCCAACTAGCCCAGCTGGCTATTGGTTGTTTGGATTTGCATCGAAAAAATATCACCCTGTCAAAGATTTTGACAAGGAAGGCTGGAAAAAACGCCAGCTTTTCACAGAATACTACACTGCAAACTTACACGTGGGAGCCTTTATGTTGCCCAAATATGTAGAAGACATTTTAGAAGAAGAGGAAGGAAAAAAATGAGTCGTTTACTAGTTATTGGATGTGGGGGCGTTGCCCAAGTTGCTATTTCAAAGATTTGTCAAGATAGCGAAACATTTACAGAAATTATGATTGCTAGCCGTACCAAGTCAAAATGCGATGACTTGAAAGCGAAGCTAGAAGGTAAAACTACGACAAAAATTGAAACTGCTGCTCTTGATGCTGACAAGGTTGAAGAAGTGATTGCCCTGATCGAAAGCTACAAACCAGAAGCTGTTTTGAACGTAGCTTTACCATATCAAGATTTAACCATTATGGACGCTTGTTTGGCAACAGGTGTTCACTATATCGATACAGCTAACTACGAGGCAGAGGATACAGAAGATCCTGAGTGGCGTGCCATTTATGAGAAACGTTGCAAAGAACTTGGTTTTACAGCTTACTTTGACTACTCATGGCAATGGGCTTATCAGGAGAAATTCAAGGAAGCAGGCTTAACAGCTCTGCTTGGGTCTGGATTTGACCCAGGTGTGACTAGTGTCTTTTCTGCCTATGCTCTCAAACACTATTTTGATGAAATCCACTATATCGACATTTTAGACTGTAATGGTGGTGACCACGGTTATCCATTTGCGACAAACTTTAACCCAGAAATCAACCTACGTGAGGTTTCTGCGCCAGGTTCTTACTGGGAAGATGGTAAGTGGGTTGAAGTGGAAGCTATGTCAATCAAGCGTGAGTACGATTTCCCTCAGGTCGGACAAAAAGACATGTATCTTCTTCACCATGAAGAAATTGAATCATTGGCCAAAAATATTCCAGGTGTCAAACGGATTCGTTTCTTTATGACTTTTGGTCAATCTTACTTGACGCACATGAAATGTCTTGAAAATGTTGGACTCCTTCGTACGGATGCCATTAACTTCAATGGACAAGAAATTGTGCCAATCCAATTCTTGAAAGCCTTGCTTCCAGATCCATTTATGGAAGCTTTGAATGAGTATGGTTTGCCATGGGTTGTGGTTGAAAATCCACAAATGGTGGACTAATGAAGTTAGAACAAGTACCAACACCAGCTTACGTCATTGACTTGGCCAAGTTAGAAGCCAATTGCCGTATCCTACAATATGTTCAAGAAGAGACTGGTTGCAAGGTTTTGCTTGCCCAGAAGGCATATTCCCTCTATAAAACCTATCCCTTGATTAGTCAGTATCTATCAGGTACGACAGCTAGTGGACTCTATGAAGCTAAGCTAGCTAGAGAAGAATTTCCGGGGGAAGTCCATGTTTTTGCGCCAGCTTTCAAGGATGCAGACTTGGAGGAATTGCTGGAGATAACGGACCATATCGTCTTTAACTCAGAGAGACAGTTGCGTAAACATGGGGCCCGTTGTCGGGATGCTGGTGTAAGCGTGGGTTTGCGACTTAACCCTCAGTGTTCAACTCAAGGAGATCACGCGCTCTATGATCCTTGTGCACCAGGTTCTCGTTTTGGAGTCACTCTAGACAAGATTCCGAGTGATTTACTAGATTTGGTGGATGGTCTTCATTTTCACACCCTTTGTGAGCAGGGAGCAGATGATTTACAAACAACTTTGAAAGCAGTAGAAGCGCAATTTGGACCGTATTTGCATCAGGTCAAATGGCTCAATATGGGGGGCGGACATCACATCACAAGAGAGGACTATGATGTAGATTTGCTGATTTCAGAAATCAAGCGTATCCGAGAAACTTATAATCTTGAAGTCTATATCGAGCCGGGTGAAGCCATTGCGCTCAATGCAGGTTATCTAGCAACTGAGGTATTAGATATTGTAGCAAACGGTATGGAAATCTTGGTTTTAGATGCCTCTGCGACCTGCCATATGCCTGATGTACTTGAGATGCCCTATCGTCCACCTTTGAGGAATGGCTTTGAGGCACAGGAAAAAGCCCATACCTATAGACTTTCTTCCAATACTTGTCTGACAGGCGATGTGATTGGTGATTATAGCTTTGAAAATCCCGTCCAAATCGGTGATAGACTTTATTTCGAAGACATGGCCATTTATTCTTTTGTCAAAAATAATACCTTTAATGGTATTGGATTGCCAAGTCTCTATCTTATGGACGAACAGGGAGACTGTAGCTTAGTCAAAGCCTTCGGCTATCAAGATTTTAAAGGGAGATTATCATGATGGACAGTCCAAAAAAATTAGGCTATCGTATGCCTGCAGAGTACGAACCCCATCATGGTACCCTCATGATATGGCCGACTCGACCAGGATCATGGCCTTTTCAAGGAAAAGCTGCTAAAGCAGCATTTAGCCAGATTATCAAAACCATAGCAGAAGGGGAAAAAGTTTATCTCTTGGTGGAGCGGGACTATCTATCAGAAGCCCAATCTTATCTTGGAGACAAGGTTGTTTATTTAGACATTCCCACCAATGATGCCTGGGCCCGTGATACAGGTCCGACTATTCTTGTCAATGATAAAGGCCAGAAATTAGCCGTGGATTGGTCTTTCAATGCTTGGGGTGGTGCAGTCGATGGTCTTTATCAAGACTATGAAGATGATGACCAAGTAGCCAGTAGTTTTGCTGATGTTTTGGAAATGCCTGTTTACAATGCCAAACCTTTTGTCCTAGAAGGCGGAGCGATACATAGCGATGGCCAAGGAACCATTCTTGTGACTGAAAGTTGCTTGCTTAGTTCTGGTCGCAATCCTCATCTGACTAAAGAGGAAATTGAGAATACCTTATTAGAGTGCCTTGGTGCTGAAAAAGTTATTTGGCTTCCTTATGGTATTTATCAGGACGAAACCAATGAACACGTTGACAATGTTGCTGCCTTCGTTGGTCCTGCTGAGCTTGTCTTGGCTTGGACGGACGACGAAAGTGATCCTCAATATGCCATGTCAAAAGCAGATCTCGAACTCTTAGAGCAAGAAACGGATGCAAAATGTCGTCCCTTCACCATTCATAAATTGCCTATCCCTGCAGTTCATCAAGTTGTAACCGAAGAGGATTTGCCAGGCTACATCTATGAAGAAGGAGAAGAAGAGCGATACGCAGGTGAACGACTAGCAGCTTCCTACGTAAACTTTTATATCGCCAATAAGGCAGTCTTGGTTCCCCAGTTTCAAGATAAAAACGACCAAGTAGCCTTAAATATCCTCAGCAAGTGTTTTCCAGACCGTAAAGTTGTCGGAATTCCAGCCAGAGATATTCTATTAGGTGGTGGCAATATCCACTGTATCACCCAACAAATCCCAGAATAGGAGAAAAAGATGAGAAATGTAAGAGTTGCAGCCATTCAGATGCAATGTGACAAAGATGTGGCAACAAATATTCAAACAGCGGAGCGTTTAGTACGTCAGGCTGCAGAACAAGGCGCACAAATCATTCTCTTACCAGAGTTGTTTGAACGTCCCTATTTCTGTCAGGAACGTCAGTATGACTACTACCAGCATGCCCAGTCGGTGACAGACAATATAGCTATTCAGCATTTTAAAACCATTGCAAAGGAGCTAAAGGTCGTTTTACCAATCAGTTTCTATGAAAAAGATGGCAATGTCTTGTATAATTCTATTGCCGTTATTGATGCAGATGGGGAAGTGCTGGGCGTTTATCGGAAGACTCACATACCAGATGATCATTATTATCAAGAAAAGTTTTATTTCACACCTGGCAATACAGGTTTCAAGGTCTGGGATACTCGCTATGCCAAGATTGGGATCGGTATCTGTTGGGATCAATGGTTCCCTGAAACAGCGCGCTGTCTTGCGTTAAATGGTGCTGAATTGCTCTTTTATCCAACAGCTATCGGTTCAGAGCCAATTTTGGATACGGATAGTTGTGGTCATTGGCAACGTACCATGCAAGGGCACGCAGCGGCAAATATTGTTCCAGTGATTGCAGCCAATCGTTATGGATTAGAAGAAGTCACTCCAAATGAGGAAAATGGTGGACAAAGTTCCAGTCTTGACTTTTACGGTTCATCCTTTATAACGGATGAAACAGGAGCTATTCTAGAGCAAGCTGAAAGACAAGGAGAAGCTGTTCTGTTAGCAACTTATGATCTAGACAAGGGAGCAAGCGAGCGCCTAAACTGGGGCTTGTTTCGAGATAGAAGACCAGAAATGTATCAACGTATTACGGACTAGTAGGGGAGAAATGAGAGATTCATTCTGCTAGACTAACTTCTTATTAGCAACTATAAGATACTAGGTCATCTAGCAAGTGGATTTTATATTTTAACTCTCTAAGGCTTTCTCGCGCTTTTATGCGAGGAGCTTTTCTGTTTAAGCTTTATCAATAAAACATGCTATAATAGTTGCAGAAAGGTTAGTATTTATGGCTAGGATATTGGTTATTGAAGACAATAGTGACATTCAAGAGATTTTACGAACACTTCTTACTGAGGAGCATGAGGTGATTCAAGCCTTTTCTGGTACAGAAGGAATCATGCTTTTTGACCAAGGTGGGATTGACCTCGTTTTGCTAGATATCATGCTTCCTGGGAAAAATGGAGATCAGGTTTTAAAAGCTATCAGGGAAGAAAGTCAAATTCCAGTCATTATGCTAACAGCTTTGAGCGATAAGAAGTTAATCAGTCAATATCTCTTAGACGGTGCAAATGATTACATAGTGAAACCTTTTGATTTGGACGAAGTCTTTGCCAGAGTTACTGTTCAATTACGCCAAAGTGCAGAAAAACAGTCTGTGGAAATTGTAAAAACTGAAAATCTGCCACAAAACTTGAAAAATATCCAGTTTGATGCAGAAAGTTTTGAAATCAAAAATAGCCAGGAAACCATTCGTCTTGCTAAGAAAGAATGCTTGATTCTCCAAACTCTCCTCAAACATCCAAAGAAAATTTTCACCAAGGAAGAACTTTATGAGTTGGTCTGGGAGGATAGCTATCTACCTGGAGATAATACCCTCAATACGCATTTGAGTAATCTTCGTAAAAAATTAAACCAGCTTGACCCAAATCAAGAATATATTGAAACCATTTGGGGAGTTGGGGTAAGATTAAAAGGGGATAAGCAATGACCTACATGATAATCTTTGTCCTACTGGTTCTCCTAATCATTTTATCGATTACATTGATTCGCTACCATCTAGCACTTAAAAACTTGAGTCAACAGATTGAAGACAAGATTCTTACAGGTAGTATGAAAAGAGTCGGAGTCAGTATTTTTTCCAAACATTTTTTACATCTCTACCAGCAGATTGAAAATCTATTTCAAGAAGTAGAACAATCTCGGTTAGTGATGAAAAGGGAAAAGCAGACTCTGGATATGGCCATCAGCAATATTGCTCATGATATTCGGACACCTTTGACTATCGCGTCAGGCTACACCCAACAATTGATAAAGTCTCCTGAAGACAAAGCAGAAACCCTACAAAAAATAGCCCAGCATCTTGATTTAGTTTCCAAACGTTTGGAGGCTCTCCTAGAATACCGTCGCTTGATGGAAGGAGCTGTCAAACCGAAACTGGAAGAAGTGGATCTTTCCGCTTTTATTACCAAAAAGACTCTGGCTTATTATGATGTTTTTCAGGCGGCAAATATCACGCTTGATTTTAAGGTTGAAGCTGGTTTAAAAACGAGGACTGATGAAGACTTGCTGGATCGTATTTTACAAAATTTGCTTGGAAATATCCTCAAGCATGGCAAGGAAGAAGCACGTCTATCTTTGAGAAAGGAAAAGGAACAGCTTGTCTTAGAAATTGCAAACCTTGTTAAACAGCCCATCAAAAAAATAGAAAATCTCAGTAACCGTTTTTATTCTGAAAATCTATCTGATACGGAAGAATCCTCTGGTTTAGGCCTTTATATCACTGAGGAATTATGCCATCTTCTCGGTGCAGAGATGAAACTAAGCACAGATGGGCAATGGTTGTCAGTTTTTATTTACTTTTAACAAAAAGAAACCTCCTCTGTAGGCTAGAGGAGGTTATTTTTTATAAACTTTTCTTTTTGAAAACTGCCAGTCCACTTAGATTAAAGATTACAATAACA
>JAWHFN010000088.1:0-6576 GCA_032565555.1 Streptococcus mitis
CGATGTTATGCAGTCTAGTGAGTCTGCAAGTGGTTCCACCAACACCATCAATGATAATGCCTCTAGCATTCGGCAAGGTGTTCAAACTCTGACAGACAATCTCTATCTGGCCCAGAAGAAGGATGTAGATGTCTGGACGGCTGTTCAAGCCTATAATTTTGGACCTGCCTATATCGATTTTATCGCCCAAAATGGCAAGGAAAATACCTTGGCTCTGGCCAAACAGTACTCTCGTGAGACTGTTGCTCCCTTGCTTGGTAATACCACTGGAAAGACTTATAGTTATATTCACCCTATTTCCATTTTTCACGGTGCCGAACTCTATGTAAATGGAGGAAACTATTACTATTCTAGACAGGTGCAACTCAACCTTTACATCATCAAATGTTTCACTCTCTTTTCGACATCTGGCTAGCCCAGGTGTTTTTTTATAAGTTTTCTTTAAGATAGATATATTACTCTAGAAAGGTAAAGGAGGAAATTCCCTATGAGAAAGAAACTCTTTCTGACTAGTGCTGCGGTCTTGTGGGCAGTAACAGCTATGAATAGTGTCCATGCAGCAACAGATGTTCAAAAAGTCATCGATGAAACCTATGTTCAACCTGAATATGTCCTAGGTTCATCATTGTCTGAAGACCAAAAAAATCAAACCCTTAAAAAACTGGGCTACAATGCCTCAACAGACACCAAAGAACTCAAGACCATGACACCTGATGTCTATTCTAAGATTATGAATGTTGCCAATGATTCTAGCTTACAATTGTATTCATCAGCCAAGATTCAAAAGCTAGGTGACAAATCACCACTTGAGGTCAAGATTGAAACACCAGAAAACATTACTAAGGTGACGCAGGATATGTACCGCAATGCGGCCGTAACTTTGGGTGTGGAACACGCCAAAATCACTGTAGCAGCACCTATTCCAGTTACAGGTGAGAGTGCTTTAGCAGGGATATACTATTCTCTAGAAGCTAATGGAGCCAAGGTGCCACAAGCCAATAAAGATTTGGCTCAAGAAGAGCTAAAGGCTTTGTCTGATATCAATGCTGAAAACAAGGACAAAACTGGCTATGATGCTAATAAATTGAACGTTGCCCTAGCCGATATCAAGTCAGGACTTGCCAAAGCTAAAGAAAGCAAGGGAAATCTGACAGAGGAAGATGTCCGTAAAATCGTTGAAGATACCTTAAAAAATTACAAACTTGATCAGGTGATAACAGGAAACCAGATCAATATCATCATCAATTTTGCTTTGAATCTCTCAAAGAGTGATATCCTCAGCAATGCAGACTTCACTAAAACCTTAAAGGACCTGAAACAAAGCATTGTATCACAAGCTGGCGACAGTTTTAAAAATATCAACCTTAACTTTGATGCTGATAAGGCGCTAGAAGAAGGTGGTAACTTCTTAAGCTCCCTCTGGCAAGCCATTGTCAACTTCTTCAAGAGTTTTGGTTCTTAATACTCTTCGAAAATCAAATTCAAACCACGTCAACATCGCCTTGCCGTACTCAAGTACAGCCTGCGGCTAGTTTCCTAGTTTGCTCTTTGATTTTCATTGAGTATAAGCTATTACAAAAAGGTAGTCAGATTTTTTCAGAAAAATGTTTTATAAATATTCACAAATCTCCTATATTTATGGTAAAATAGAATCATCATTTTATTTTGGAGTTAAAGATGAATATATTTAGAACAAAAAATGTTAGTTTAGATAAAACGGAGATGCATAGGCATTTGAAGTTATGGGATTTGATTTTGCTGGGTATCGGAGCCATGGTAGGGACAGGTGTCTTTACAATAACAGGTACTGCAGCCGCAACTCTAGCGGGTCCAGCCCTAGTGATTTCAATTGTCATTTCTGCCTTGTGTGTAGGATTATCAGCCCTCTTTTTTGCAGAATTTGCTTCGCGAGTACCCGCTACAGGTGGTGCCTACAGTTATCTCTATGCTATTTTAGGAGAATTTCCTGCCTGGTTGGCTGGTTGGTTAACCATGATGGAGTTCATGACAGCCATATCTGGTGTGGCTTCGGGTTGGGCAGCTTATTTTAAAGGCTTGCTTTCTCAATATGGGATAGCCCTTCCTCAGGCTTTAAATGGTACCTTTAATCCTCAAGCAGGAACATTTGTTGATTTATTGCCTATTCTTGTCTTGGTCTTGGTGACTTCGCTTGTTTTACTAAATGCCAAGGCAGCCTTACGCTTTAATTCTATTCTAGTTATTTTGAAATTTTCCGCTTTAGCTCTCTTTGTTTTAGTAGGAATTTGGCATATTAAACTTGACAACTGGAGTAATTTTGCTCCTTATGGTTTTGGACAAATCTATGGTGCTAGTACTGGTATTATGGCTGGTGCGTCCTTGATGTTCTTCGGCTTTTTGGGATTTGAATCCATCTCTATGGCCGTAGATGAGGTCAAGACTCCTCAAAAAAATATTCCTAGAGGGATTGTCTTATCGCTTTCTATCGTAACTATTCTTTATGCCTTGGTGACGCTTGTCTTAACTGGTGTGGTCCATTATAGCCATCTAAATGTCGACGATGCCGTTGCCTTTGCCCTTCGTAGCGTTGGGATCAGTTGGGCAGCCAACTATGTGTCATTGGTGGCTATCTTGACCTTGATTACAGTTTGTATTTAGATGACCTATTCCCTATCGCGTATGATTTACAGTTTAGCGCGTGACGGATTGATGCCTGCCGCCTTTAAAGAACTAACGAAGACTAGCAAGGTACCAAAGAATGCTACTATCTTGACAGGTCTAGCTTCAGCAGTAGCTGCAGGAATATTCCCACTAGCCAGTATCGCAGCCTTCTTAAACATTTGTACCTTGGCCTACTTGATTATGCTTGCTTACGGCTTGATTCGCTTACGGAAAGAAAAAGGAATGCCCAAAGCGGGCGAATTTAAAACACCATTGGTACCTCTGTTACCAATTTTATCAATCATCATTTGTTTATCCTTTATGTTACAGTATAATATGGAAACTTGGATTGCTTTCCTAGTTGCGTTGTTAGTAGGAAGTATTATTTACTTCACTTATGGATATAAGCATTCTACCATAGAAGAATAATACTCTTCGAAAATTAAATTCAAACCACGTCAGCTTCGCCTTGCCGTATGTATGGTTACTGACTTCGTCAGTTTCATCTACAACCTCAAAAACATGTTTTGAGCTGACTTCGTCAGTCTTATCTACAACCTCAAAACAGTGTTTTGAGCAGCCTGCGGCTAGCTTCCTAATTTGCTCTTTGATTTTCATTGAGTATATAAAGTGAGAATCTGTTGAGTTGTTCAAACTCAGCAGATTTTTATATGTGAAAGAAATTTCAATTTTTTTCTTAAAATAGCTTGACAGATTAAATTTTTAGGAGTAGAATGTTTACCAGTTAATTAAATAGTTAAGGGGTTATCCATGAAAAAACAAAGTTTATTTTTAGTATTGTTAAGTGTCTTTCTTTTGTGTTTAGGTGCTTGTGGTCAAAAGGAAAGCCAGACAGGGAAAGGGATGAAAATTGTGACCAGTTTCTATCCTATCTACGCTATGGTAAAGGAAGTATCTGGTGACTTGAATGATGTTCGAATGATTCAGTCAAGTAGTGGGATTCACTCCTTTGAACCTTCGGCAAATGACATCGCGGCCATCTATGATGCAGATGTATTTGTTTACCATTCGCATACGCTCGAATCTTGGGCAGGAAGTCTGGATCCCAATCTAAAAAAATCCAAAGTTAAGGTTTTAGAGGCTTCAGAAGGAATGACATTGGATCGTGTCCCTGGTCTAGAAGATGTGGAAGCAGGTGATGGAGTTGATGAAAAAACGCTTTATGACCCTCATACTTGGCTAGATCCTGAAAAAGCTGGCGAAGAAGCTCAGATTATCGCTGATAAACTTTCAGAGGTGGATAGTGAGCATAAAGAAACTTACCAGAAAAATGCGCAAGCCTTTATCAAAAAAGCTCAAGAATTGACTAAGAAATTCCAGCCTAAATTTGAAAAAGCGACTCAGAAAACATTTGTAACACAACATACAGCATTTTCTTATCTAGCGAAGAGATTTGGACTTAATCAACTTGGTATTGCAGGCATCTCTCCTGAACAAGAACCAAGTCCAAGACAACTAACAGAAATTCAGGAATTTGTTAAAACCTATAAGGTTAAAACGATTTTTACAGAAAGTAATGCTTCTTCAAAAGTAGCTGAAACTCTTGTCAAATCAACAGGTGTGGGGCTTAAAACTCTGAATCCTTTAGAGGCAGACCCACAAAATGACAAGACTTATTTAGAAAATCTGGAAGAAAATATGAGTGTTCTTGCAGAAGAATTGAAATGAGGAAAGAATGAAAATCAATAAAAAATATGTGGCGGGTTCAGTGGCAGTTCTTGCCCTAAGTGTTTGTTCTTATGAGCTTGGTCGGTATCAAGCTGGACAAGTTAAGAAAGATTCTAATCGAGTTGCTTATATAGACGGTGATCAGGCTGGTCAAAAGGCAGAGAACTTGACACCAGATGAAGTCAGTAAGAGAGAGGGAATCAACGCAGAACAAATTGTTATCAAGATTACGGATCAAGGTTATGTAACCTCTCATGGAGACCATTATCATTACTATAATGGCAAGGTTCCTTATGACGCCATCATCAGTGAAGAACTGCTGATGAAAGATCCGAATTATCAGTTGAAGGATGCAGACATTGTCAATGAAATCAAGGGTGGTTATGTGATTAAGGTAGACGGGAAATACTATGTTTACCTTAAAGATGCTGCCCATGCGGACAATATTCGGACAAAAGAAGAGATTAAACGTCAGAAGCAGGAACACAGTCATAATCATGGAGGCGGTTCTAACGATCAGGCGGTAGTTGCTGCCAGAGCTCAAGGACGCTATACAACGGATGATGGGTATATCTTTAATGCCTCTGATATCATTGAGGACACGGGTGATGCCTATATCGTTCCTCATGGCAATCACTTCCACTATATTCCTAAGAGTGACTTGTCTGCCAGTGAATTAGCTGCAGCCCAAGCCTTCCTATCTGGAAAAGGTGGTCAATTAAGTACGGTTGAATATCGTTCAAGCAGGGGAGAAACAAGATCTAATGTGAGAACGATTCAAGCTGAAACTCCGCAAAATTCTGCAACAGCTCCTGAGAGTCAAAATGAGGATTTAGCTAGTCTTCTTCAAGAATTGTACGCTTTGCCACTTAGCCAACGTCATGTGGAGTCTGATGGCTTGGTATTTGACCCAGCACAGATTACAAAACGTACAGCCAATGGTGTCGCAGTACCTCACGGAGATCATTTCCATTTCATTCCTTATTCGCAAATGTCTGCTTTGGAAGAAAAATTGGCTCGAAATCTTCCAATTGGAGGTCAGCCAGTTCAAAGTCATTCTGACAATCCGAAACCAAGCAGTACAGATAAACCAAGTTCACCGATTAAACCAAATTTTAATCTCAATACGCAGGCACCAAATCGAGGAACTGGAGGCGCTTATACAACGGATGATGGCTATGTCTTTAGTCCGAAAGATGTGATTGAAGATACAGGTGACGCTTTTGTTGTACCGCATGGCAATCATTTTCACTATATACCTAAGAGTGATTTGTCAGCAGGAGAATTGGCTGCAGCCCAAGACTATTGGAATGGTAAACAGGGTTCTCATTCTTCTACAAGCTCAAGTAAACCAAGTAGTGATAATGCTAAACCAGCCCAACCAAGTTTGACAGAGAGTCCAAACCTGACTGTCACCCCAACATATCATCAAAATCAAGGGGAAGATATCCCAACACTTTTAAGTGAATTGTATGCCAAACCTTTGTCAGAACGACATGTAGAATCGGATGGATTAGTCTTTGATCCGGCACAAATTATCAAACGTACAGCTAACGGTGTAGCAGTGCCTCACGGAGACCATTATCACTTTATTCCTTATTCACAAATGTCTGATTTAGAGCAGAAGATTGCAAGAATGATTCCACTTCATTATAGTTCAAGTCATTGGTTACCATCAAGACCAAATCTAATCCCTGCTCCAGATCCTACCCCAGTACCAAGTCCACAACCTATACCAAATCCTCAATCATCTCCAAGCAATCCAATTGATGGAAAATTGGTGAAACAGGCGGTTCGAAAAGTAGCTGATGGTTATGTCTTCGAAGAGAATGGAATTTCTCGTTATATTTCTGCTAAGGAACTTTCAGCAGAAACTGTTGCAGCCATTGATAATAAACTTTCCAAACAAGAAAGTTTGTCTCATGTGTTAGGAGCTAAGAAAAGTACCATCCCTTCTAGTGATCAAGAATTTTACAACAAGGTTTATGATTTACTAGCAAAAGTTCATCAAAATTTGATTTCTAATAAAGGGCGCCAAGCTGATTTTGACGCTTTGGATAAACTATTGGAACGTTTTAATGATGTTTCAAGTGATAAAGTCAAGTTAGTTGATGATATTCTTACCTTCCTAGCACCAATTACCCATCCAGAGCGACTTGGCAAACCAAATGCTCAAATTGCTTATACGGACGATGAAATTAAATTAGCGAAATTAGCAGGTAAGTATACAACAGAAGATGGCTATAT
>JAWHFN010000089.1:0-6551 GCA_032565555.1 Streptococcus mitis
CCTTACAAATATCCCGATACATCAAAACATTAGGAATAATGAGACCAATGGTTGTTGAAATCAGAGGTCCATAACTGTGGAAGAGAGCGATGGTTGGAAGTTGCAAGACCAGCTTTGCAATGGAACCATAGATAAAATAGAGAACTGCCTTACGATTTCGGAACATGGCTTGAAGCATGGGAGACAAGACCATGTACAAACCTAAAATCGTAGACTGCAAAACTGCAAAGACAAATAAGCCCATGGCCAAACTATCTGGCTTGCCATAGAAGACAGTATAGAGAGGTTCTCCTACCATGACTACTCCAACCGTTGCAGGCAGCAGGAATAAGAAAAGCATGGTAATGCTGTCCTGAACGAGACGAGAAGCTGCCTTCAAGTCCCCCTTAACATAGTTTTCAGTCAAAAGTGGTAAACCTACACTCCCAATCGAAACCCCAACAGAAATCAAAATCATAGTAATTTTATTAGGATTGGCAGAGAAATAAGAAAACATGACAACCAAGTCTTCATTACTATAGTTGGTAAACCAACTCATACTATTGATAAAGGTCATCTGGTCCAAAATCTGGAAAAGCTGGATGGCAGACCCTGTCAGGATGAAAGGAATGGCTTCCTTAATGGTATCGACCAAGAGACGCTTGCTGTTTATCTTATCTCCTGTTTCAAGGACTCTTTTAAGTAATCCTTCTTTGACAAGGAAATAAATCAAGACTGCAAAACTGGCTACCATACCGACAAAGGCAGCAAAGGTGGATTGGGTAACCGCTGCTAGATAATCTCCTGAGCCCATTTTCATAATGATAAAGGTAGCTAAGAGCATCCAGATAACACGAATGACCTGCTCAGCGATTTGGCTCATGGCATAAGGTTTCAGGTTATTCATCCCTTGGAAGAAACCTCGAATCACACTCATAGATGGGAAAATCAAGACCGCCCAAGCCAAGCTCTGCATGATTGGTATCAGGTCTTTCCCTACACCCGACAAATCTGCTAGCCAAGGAGCAAAGACATACAAGACTAAAGCAAAAACTAGACCTAGTCCTGTCATAAAGCCTAAAAAGCTCCGAATCAGGGCAAAGCTATGCTCTTCTTCTCGCATAGTATTATACTTGGCAACTTGCTTGGCCACCGCAACTGGAATACCCGCTGTTGAAATCAGCAAGAACCAGGCATAGATATTGTAGCCCATGGTAAAGAGACCATTTGCTGTAGCCGCATAAGACCCCATCCATATATACCAAGGGATGATATAAATGGCACCGAGTAGACGACTGATAAAGTTACTAGCCGTTAGCCAAGCAGTCCCCCGTAACATCTGGGCCTGCTGGTGATTGTTTTCGTTAGACATAAATTCCTCATTTAATTTTAATCACTAGGAAAAATTCCTCATCTTCCATTATAAACTTTTCCTTGTCACTTGTAAATTTGCGACTTTCGGTTTACAATAGAAAGTATGATTAAGATTGAAACCGTATTAGATATTTTAAAGAAAGATAGTCTCTTCCATGAGATTATCGGCCAAGGAAACTATCACTACAACTACAACCATGTCGTGTTTGACACCATCTGCTATGACAGCCGCAAGGCTAAAGAAAAGAGCCTCTTTTTCGTCAAGGGTGCTGCCTTTAAGAAGGAATTTCTGCTTTCAGCTATCTCTCAAGGACTCGGTTGGTATGTTGCTGAAAAAGACTATGAAGTTGCTATTCCTGCCATTATCGTCAGCGATATCAAGAAAGCCATGAGTTTGATTGCCATGGAATTTTATGGCAATCCACAGGAAAAACTCAAACTCCTTGCCTTTACTGGTACTAAGGGTAAGACAACAGCAGCCTATTTCGCCTATAACATCTTATCTCAAGGGCATCGACCTGCTATGCTCTCGACTATGAACACAACTCTAGATGGCAAGACTTTCTTTAAGTCTGCATTGACAACCCCTGAGAGTATCGATCTCTTTGACATGATGAATCAAGCTGTGCAAAATGACCGCACCCACCTCATCATGGAGGTATCTAGTCAAGCCTATCTGGTCAAACGTGTCTATGGTCTAACCTTTGATGTGGGAGTTTTCCTCAATATCAGCCCAGACCATATCGGCCCGATTGAACACCCTAGTTTTGAAGACTACTTCTACCACAAACGCCTCTTAATGAAAAATAGCCGAGCAGTCATCATTAACAGTGACATGGACCATTTTTCTGTCTTAAAGGAACAAGTGGCAGATCAAGACCATGATTTCTATGGTAGCCAGTCTGAAAACCAAATCGAGAATTCCAAAGCCTTTAGATTCTCAGCTACAGGTAAACTCGCTGGAGATTATGATATTCAACTGATTGGTCACTTCAACCAAGAAAATGCAGTTGCTGCAGGACTTGCTTGTCTTCGTCTCGGAGCTAGTCTTGAGGACATCAAAAAAGGAATCGCTGCAACCCGTGTTCCTGGTCGTATGGAAGTCCTCACTCAGGAAAACGGAGCCAAGGTCTTCATCGACTACGCCCACAATGGTGATAGTCTAAAGAAACTCATCAATGTGGTTGAAACTCATCAAACTGGAAAGATTGCTCTGGTTCTCGGTTCGACAGGAAATAAAGGAGAAAGCCGTCGTAAGGACTTTGGCCTCCTCCTTAATCAACATCCTGAGATTCAAGTCTTTCTAACTGCTGATGACCCCAACTATGAAGACCCAATGGCCATTGCGGATGAAATTAGTAGCTACATCAATCATCCTGTTAAAAAGATTGCAGATCGCCAAGAAGCCATCAAGGCGGCAATGGCTATCACAAATCACGAATTAGATGCTGTCATTATTGCTGGTAAGGGAGCTGATTGCTACCAAATCGTTCAAGGCAAGAAAGAAGCCTATCCAGGAGATGCAGCCGTCGCAGAAAATTATTTATAAGATAGAAAAATCAAGGGAAATGAAACCCTTGATTTTTTCTATCTTTATTTAAAAGCGTTTTTCAAACCTTCAACGGCACCTTCTACAGCACCTTTAGCATCTTCAACTACTTCTTTTGCCTTAGCAACTGTCTTTTCTACAGCGCCTTCCGCTTCAGTCTTGCTATCCCCAGCAACCTTACCAAATCCTTCTTTGATAGCGCCTGTTGCTTGTTCCAATTTGTTTTCAAGTGACATATGATTGTCTCCTTTAGTTTATTCCGATATGTGTTACCGGTTACATATAGTTTATACCGAATACTAAGGAAAGTCAAACAATGTGCTCAGAAACAAGAAATCACGCCAAGTAGAAAGTTAATCTTTCCTTATCAAAATCGATAGCCAACTCATACTTTCCATCTTCATTTTGGACAATATAACCTAGGACAACTAAACTGTCCACAAAGATATCACGGCGTTTCTGCATAAGCTGGTCTTTTTTGAGAAATTTCAACAAAAAAGTCGTCATATATTTAAGAGCATACTCAGGATTAACATCTCCCAAAATGGCATAGAGTTCCTGCTGTTTTTCTGTCAAAGGATACTGATGTTTGACCTTGTAGAAATAATTGGACAGGGTCATTTTAGTTCGCGCAAAGTCCGTCTTTTCAACTAAAATAGCTGCATTGGTTTGATTTCGTAATTCTGTCTCAAAACGCTGCTTCAACAAGGCTTGATAGATCGGACTATCTTCTCTAACAAAAATCTCTTGGTCCAGTTCGAGACTATCGAGTGTTTCAAGCATAGGAAGACTGAGATAATAGCGCTTATTTTCCCTTAGAATCAAGCCAGCCTTTATATACTCTTCCATGAGTTTATCAACTGCAACATCTGGAAATTGAGCCTTAATTTCTCGCAAAATCACATCCTCATGCTGGTCCAGATAGCGGATCAATTCTCTAAAAAATGGCTGTCTCGTCAAACGAGATGGATTAAAAATCTGAATCATGAAGATTCCTTTCTTTACATTCTAACAGAGGCGATGCTGCCAACTGACTAGGATTGGTCCCAGCTTGGTTCAGAGGAACAGGAAGACCTATTTCTCTGTAATATTCCCTCCAAAAATCACTAATGACCTGCTCCCCATCTCCAAATTTCATAGGAATCGCTTCAAAAATGGGGAGGATTTCTACCATATACTGAGAACAATAAAAACCAATTCCATCTGGATAGAAAGAAGCATTGTAGGGTGCTCCCAGATGTTTGCAAGCTTTTTCCTTCACAGACTGGATATCCATTTCTGGGTAGACATAGAGGTCGTACAAATGATTGGACTCAAAGAAGTCTGCTGGTTCTCGACAGACTACACCAGCCTTTCCACTAGCATGGTAAATCATCCCATCCAAATAAATAGCAACATGGTTATAGTTGCCTGTGGAAGTCTGGATAGCCTGTCCCATGTCCGACTCATCTCTCACAAAAATCAAATCTCCATTTTCTAACATGCTTCACTCCTAGAAAAAAAGGAGCCGAAACTCCTTTCGATATAAGGCAAACTAGACTTTCCGATTTTGAACTGAAACCCAAAATCTTAAGCATTAAAGCTTTCTGTCAATTGAGGTACCACTTGTTTCTTACGTGAAACAGCACCAGCAAGGAAAGCATGATTGTTTTCAAGTTTGAAGTTGAAAGCCGCTTCAACCTTGTCCATGTTAGCACCAAGTGCTAGGATTTCTGAGTTTGAGTTGACGATATCAGTAATCATCAAGACAAAGTCAGAGTAACCGTTTGCTGCGTTAGCAGCTTGCATTGCAGCTTCAATTTCTGCTTGGCGTTCCAATACTTCAGCGATGTCCACTGTGTTTACTTGAGCAACACGGACATTATTTCCGTTCAATTCAAAAGTTTTAGCATCGATGTCAATCAATTCTTCAGCAGATTTGCTAGCCAAGTTTGTACCAGCTTTCAACATAGCCAAACCATATTCCTCCAAGTTGACACCAGCCAATTCAGCCAATTCAGGAGCAATGACTGTATCTGTTGGGTGTGTTGTTGGGGATTTCAAAAGAAGAGTATCTGAAATCAAACCTGAAAGCATCAAACCAGCAATCTCTTTAGGAACAGCTACACCATGTTCTTTGAACATACGGTAAACGATTGAAGACGCTGAACCAACTGGCTCCAAACGCATGTAAAGTGGACTTGCAGTTTCAAAGTTAGCCACACGGTGGTGGTCTACAACACCATAAACTTCTACTTCAGCGATATCTGATACAGATTGTTGGAATTCATTGTGGTCAGTCAGGATAACTTGCTCTGCACCTTCTGCTTTAGCAGAAGTGATAACACGCGGTGCTTCCACACCAAAATAGTTCAAGACAAAGGCTGTTTCTTCATTTGGAGTTCCAAGGGCAACAGCTTCCGTATCCAAACCGTAAGCTTCTTTTGCAAGGTAGGCAAAGGCTACAGATGACCCGATGGCATCTGAGTCTGGATTTTGGTGACCAAATACTAGAATCTTAGACATGATAATACCTCATTTTGTTTATTCTCTTTATTGTAGCATTTTTTTCGCTTTTTGACAAAAGTAAGAGGAGTCAAAGGACTCCCCGCTACTCTTCAAAATAACTGAGTAAATTTCTATCTTGATTTTCAGATAAAAATTGCTCCTTCTGTGATCTCTTCTTACGCTTGAGAAGGGCTTCTGCCGACATGGCTTCTTCCTTACTGGCAAAACCTTGAGCATAGATAAGTTTGACTGGCAAGCGTGCTCTTGTATATTTGGCTCCCTTCCCACTATTGTGGACAGCGAGGCGTCTTCTCACATCAGTCGTATAGCCTGTATAGTAAGATCCATCACGACACTCCAGCACATACATATAAGCCTTATGATCCATAATAAATCTCTTCGAGTTCGGGCGTATAAGAACCATCATCATTGTGGACAATGAGAGGCGGCAAGACCTTAAAACCGCTTGTTGAACCATCCTTGATAGCCTCAATCAAAAGCATGTTGGCTTCCTTTTCTCGCTTTGGATAAACAAACTGCAGGCGCTTAGGTGCTAGATTGTGCCGTTGCAAGCTGTCCAAGATATCTAAAAGTCGATCAGGACGATGAACCATGGCCAAACGCCCATTAGACTTGAGAATACTCTGGGCACTACGACAGATTTCCTCCAGATTAGTCATGATTTCATGGCGCGCCAAGAGATAATGTTCACTCTCGTTCAGATTAGAATGAGGGTCTACCTTGAAATAAGGCGGATTACACAAAATCATATCCACCTTACTTCCCTGGATGTAAGCAGGCATATTTTTCAAATCATCACAGATGACCTCCATCTGCTCTTCTAAACCATTCAAACGGACAGAGCGTTCAGCCATATCTGCCAAACGCTCCTGAATCTCAACAGCCAAAATCTGTGCCTGAGTACGAGTACTGGCAAAAAGCCCCACTGCTCCATTCCCAGCGCAGAAATCCACAATCAATCCCTTCTTAGGGAAACGTGGAAAGCGTGACAAGAGAACACTATCCACCGAATAGCTAAAAACCTCTCTATTTTGAATGATTTTAATATCTGTCGAAAAGAGCTGGTTAATGCGCTCCCCTGATTTTAATAATTGTTCTTCTTCCATGGTCCTATTATAGCAAATTTATATTAACATTACAA
>JAWHFN010000090.1:0-6548 GCA_032565555.1 Streptococcus mitis
TCAGCGTCGCCTTACCGTAGATATATGTAACTGACTTCGTCAGTCTTATCTACAACCTCAAAGCAGTGCTTTGAGCAACCTGCGGCTAGCTTCCTAGTTCGCTCTTTGATTTTCATTGAGTATCACTTTTATTTTTTCTTGTTCTTGTTTAAAAATTGTTCTCTGAGGCTGAGCAAGCGTTCTTTTTTACCAGCTCCACCTTTAGAGTGTTTCTCGTGATAACGGGTCACTTGTGCACGCCCCTTATCATCTAATTGATATTTTCCCATTTCATTTCTTTCTAATTTGTTACTTGATGGCCAGCTATTTTAATCGTTGAGCCATTCATATGTTTGACACGCGCAGCGATTTCCTTGTGACGGCCGTTTACCATCGGTCTCGCTTGAGGATTGCCTAGATAGCCACAAGTTCGTTTGACCACATCTACTGTTTTAGGGTCGCTATTGCCACAGTTAGGACAAGCAAAGCCCCTCTCAGTTGGTTCAAAATCCCCTTCAAAGTCACACTTGTAGCAACGGTCAATTGGTGTATTGGTCCCCAGATAACCCACACGGTCATAGGCATAATCCCAGACAGCTTCCAAGGCCTTTGGATTTTGTTGAAGGACTGGATACTCACAATAATGGATGAAACCACCTGACGCACCTGCTTCTGGATAGACTTTTTCAAAATCCAATTTTTCAAACGGTGTTGGATTTTTACGAACATCATAGTGGAAAGAGTTGGTGTAGTATTCCTTGTCTGTAATATCAGGAATAGAACCAAACTTCTCTGTATCTAGTCGACAGAAACGGTCTGTCAAACTTTCAGACGGTGTTGAGTAAATAGAGAAATGATAGCCATATTGATCTGACCACTCTTCTACACGGCGTTTCATATCTCGAATAATGTCTAGCGTGAATTCCTTAGCATCTGGATTACTTTCCCAGCTGTTACCAAAGAAAACTGTCGCTACTTCGTACAAACCGATATAGCCTAGTGAAACTGTCGCACGACGATTCTTAAAGAGCTGGTCAACACTTTCTTCCTTACCTAGACGATGGCCAAAAGCACCGTACTGATAGAGGATAGGAGCATTGGCCGGCGTCGCTTCTTTAGTTCGTTCGACACGGTAAACCAGAGCATCTTCAGCGATATTCATCCGCTCGTTGAAGATTTCCCAGAACTTATTCATGTCGCCCTCAGACTCGAGGGCGATGCGAGGAAGATTGACCGTCACAACGCCTAGATTCATCCGACCCGAATTGACTTCTACACCATTCTCATCTTTCCATCCTTGAAGGAAAGAACGGCAGCCCATAGGAACTTTGAAAGAACCTGTCAAGTCAACAATCTTATCATAGGACAAAACATCTGGGTACATCCGCTTGGTTGCGCACTCTAGAGCCAACTGCTTGATGTCGTAGTTGGGTGTCCCTTCCTCTAAGTTGAGTCCTCTTTTAAGCGTGAAGATAAGTTTAGGGAAGATAGCTGTGCGGTGTTCCGAACCAAGCCCATTGATACGAATGTTTAAAATTGCCTTTTGAATTTCCCGCTCAAAACGATTGGTTCCCAGGCCAAAACCTAGCGAAGTGAAAGGTGTTTGCCCATTTGAAGTGAAGAGGGTGTTGATTTCATACTCAAGAGATTGCATGGCATCATAGATATCTTTTTGAGTTTTCTTCCAAGCGTAATCTTCCCGTTTTTCAGGCAAGACCCATTCTTCTGCATCTTTTAGATGTTTTTGATAGTTCTTCTCTGCATAAGGCGCCAAAACTTCATCGATACGGTCAGCTGAACAGCCACCGTACTGGCTAGAAGCAACGTTGGCGATAATTTGGGAAATCTGAGCTGTTGCAGTCTGGATAGACTTGGGACTTTCTACCTCTGCATTTCCAATCTTAAAACCATTTTCCAACATACCTTTAAAATCAATCAAACAGCAGTTGGTCATAGGTGTATAGGGACTGTAGTCCAAATCGTGATAGTGGATATCCCCTTTTTGGTGGGCATTGGCTACGTGCTTAGGAAGCATTTGCAGTCCGATTGATTTCCCAACAATTCCTGCTGTCAAATCACGCTGGGTGTTGAAGACATCACTGTCTTTATTAGCATTTTCATTGACAACTGCCTGATCTTTGTTAAGAAGTTTATGGATACTAAAGTTAATATCTGTCGCTTTTGAGCGCTCAAAATCCCTCTGTGTCCGATAAGTAATATACTCTTCAGCTAGCGCATATTCTTTGGCTTCGAGGAGTTCATGTTCTACGATATTTTGGATTTCGTAAATCTTAACTCCCTTTGGAAAGCGACTATGAATTTCTGTGACAATTCGCTCGGTCAGAGCATTTAGGCGCTTTTCAATCAAGGGTGTCACATCCATAACCTTGTCAGCCGCCTTGTGGAGAGCCTTGTCAATCTTGTCCACATCAAATACAACACGTCTCCCATCTCGTTTCTCGACGAAGAGAGTTGGCAAAATTGTAATTTTTTCTTCTAGTGCAATCATATGCATGCTCTTTTCTAAAATGTTCTTTCTAAAAAGTATTATACCACTCTAAAAAGAAAAATCAATATCTTGTGTTAAAAATCCTAAAATTTTTAAAAATACACAAGATATTGATTTAGTTATTTAATTTTATAGACTTTAAACTCTGAGTAATCTGTCTTTACTGGTTGGTAACTTTCTTTCAAGATTGTTTCCACTTCAGACCAGACTGCTACCTTATCATTCACCACAATCACCTTGGGTTGTTTTTCTTTCAAGTCATTGAGTAGCTTATTCCGATTTTCCTCAGTTGCTGTATAGTGCATCGGGGACAAAATAGCCGATGGCGACAAGCGCTCACTCTTACGATAAAGAGTTGCAGTATCATCCCATGCATATATAGCATCTTCCGTACTTGTCTCCTCTTTCACCAAATCAGCAAGACGTTCACGTTCTTGATAAGGTACTGGATAAAGGACAAATCTCATCAAAAAAGGAACAGCCAAAAGATATAACAAAGTTAAAATCGGTAGGTAAAGATTTCCTTTAGTATAGCGATGCCAGAGACTAACGGGCTCTTCTCTGCGTCTTCTTCTAACACTACGACCACTCTGTTGCCCCTTGATATTGGACACTAAAAGCAGAAGAAAGACAGGGAAAATAAGCATCAAACGGGATGCATGTAGAGGATCCTGTGTAAAGAAAATCACTACCAAACCTAAAATCAGGAACAAACTCGCAGGCACTGAGATGACATATAGTTTAGAGGATTTAGATTGAAAGAGACCTAAAAAGATAAAAACCAAAACTCCCATGCCAAGAGCCAACAACCCGTAAAACAAAACATTTTCTATCAATGCCGAAACAGAAACCAAACGAATGGAATGAATTGGATACAAAATTCCACTAATCGCATCCTCAAAACTTCCTGTTGCAACACTATAATAGGCAGTTGGATAAAAGACAAGTGAAAAACCTAAAGCCACTGCAAGAAACTGATAAAATCCATGTGCAAAACGTCTATGCCCAAGGTTAAAGACCAACAAGCCTAAACTCACTACAGCAATAAACAGGAGCGATGATAAGGGAGCAAAGAAAAATCCGCCCGCCAAAGCCAGCCCAATCCGTACAAATCCCTTGTCATGGCTTGGATTGCTTAGGTAAGTCGCAACTAAACTAAAGGCCGCGAATAAGAAGGGAAGTGCTAAAAGAGTCGCATAACCTCCACCAAAAGCAAGACCTGTAACTAGCATGTAAAAAATAGTCACCAGTTGTCCAGCTTGGTCTGCTTGCTCTGTCAAGGTGTCTGCCGATCGAAAGAGGAAAAATCCTCCTGCTACCAAGGCTAACCACTCAAAGATGGCAAAGAGAAATCCGCCCTGAGTCACGTAAGTCAGCAAATAATAAAGCAAACCTTGACTTCCATAATAGTCGCTGTAAATTTTCCCTGTCTGATGAAGGGCCCAACCTGCATAAAAATCCTGCACTTCCTGTGCACTCATTAAATCGAGTAATAGCGGTACTCCTAGAGTTATCACCGTTACAAGCGTACTCCATAGTAAAATTTTCACCAAAGGAAGACGACTTGATTCACGATGATGCGATTCTTGTTCGATTTGGTATTCTAGAGGTTCACGATTCTCCTGATGAACTTCTTCTACTCTACCATACACACTCATATCGTTTCTCCTATTCAATTTATCTGTCTTAGTATATCAAAAAGTCTTAGGATTGTCAGCTTGCGATGGGTGTTTGAGTGATTTTTTGCATAGTTTCACAAAGGTTTCAATTTCTCGAAATCGGTGTAAATGTGTCTGTTTAAATGTCATGATATAGTTCAATTCTTTCTGGGTCATCATCTTTCCTCCTGCATCTTCTTATTCGTGAAAGACAAGAAAAATAGGACTGGTTTGTGTCCTCAGTCCTATTTTTCTTATAAGATAGGGGCGAATAACTGGGCGATTTCTTTTACAAGCTTTTGATACCAGCTATTTTTTATCGTATGAGGGAAAATTTCTTGCGATGCTGAAAAAATCTCTTGAAAATCTTTTTGAATCTCAGCGATTGATTCTGTTTTATATAGCAAGACTGCATTTTCATAGTGGTGAAGCAAACTTCTATAATCTAAGTTAATGGTTCCAACTGCAGCAAAGTCCTTATCCACTAAGATTTGTTTACTGTGGATAAAGCCTGGACTATACTCAAAAATCCTTACTCCTGCTGACAACAAATCTGGATAGGCCCCTCTTGTGATAAGTTGAATCAATTTTTTATCCGGAATGAAAGGTGTCACGATACGGACATCAACACCCCTCATGGCCGCATTTTTAATACTCTCTGTTAAGTCATAGTCAATAATCAAATAGGGTGTTGTGATATAGACTGAATCAGTAGCCTGATTAATCAAACTTTGATAGACTTTTTTCCCTACCTGGGTACGGAAGATGGGCTTGGGTCCACTACCGTAAGGAATGCAGAGCCCTTGGCCAGAACAAGGCTGATTTTCCAAGTGATACTGGTCAAAATCGCTGATTTCCCCACGATTAATGTACCAAGTCATCAAAAAGAGACGGGTGAGAGCCTTGACACCAGGGCCATCTAAGCGAATCCCACTGTCCTTCCAGTAGCCAAAACGTTCTACATGGTTGATATACTCATCAGCTAAGTTAATACCTCCTGTATAGGCTACCTGACCATCTATGACAAGGATTTTCCGATGGTCCCGATTGTTGTAAGCCACCGTCAAGCGAGGAACCACCTTGTTAAATTTATGGGCTTCAATTCCTCGACTACGAAGCTGAATAGTATAGTCTCCAGGCAAAGTCGCCATACAGCCGATATCATCATAGAGCATCTTGACCTCTACACCCTGAGCTGCCTTTTGCTCTAGTATGTCTAGTATGCTATTCCACATCAAACCTTCTTCGACAATATAATACTCTAAAAAGATAAACTTTTCAGCTTTCTTGAGGTCTTCCAACATATATTGCCACATGCTTTCACCCGAAGAAAAGAATTGTGAGTCTGTTCGATCATAGACATCGGCGTTACTATCCATACTTAACAAAGATTTGATAACTCCGTAAGCCGCCTTATCATCTTCCTTCAATTTCTGGCGGAGAGCTTTACTGTTATCCTCCCGAAAATGCATAGAACCAAGTTTGTCCAACTGCTTGATTTCTTTTTTGGATAATCGTCTTTCACCAAACATCAGATAGAGCAAGGGGCCAATGACAGGAACAAAAGTCACCACTAACCACATCACTTTGCTTTCAGGCGCCATGGAACGATTGACAATCGCTACGATAGTCGCCATACTCATAAAGATTAAGAGAATAACCCAAAGAATAGGGGCCATACGCCCTAAATAAAGAAAGAGACCAAAAACAAGACACAGTTCAAGCAGCATAATCGAAAGACTAAAGCCATACTTGGACATTAATAATTGAAATTTTCTATATTTCATATCCCCTCCTTGATAGTTTGAATGCTAAAAACAGGTAATTGATACTAGTATAACTCAGGTATTCGACAGAAGGCAAGTATTTATCATCATTTTCTAAGTAAAAGTAAAAGAGACCGACAAATCCAGTCTCCTTCTAGTCTATTTTGATAAAACGATGCGATCAGACGCTTCTCTATCCATATCGTCGATAATCATCTGGTTACCATTGATTGCATAAATCTTGACATCATCCCCAATAATCATGCGTTGATTAGCGGCGTCGAAGCTAACCTGCTTGATTTCTTGTTCCCCGTCAGTTTCTACCTGAGTCCAAGTACCAGTTGTTCCAGTTACCACTAAAGTAATACGGTCTCCTTCGTCCTGACCAGTATAAGTTCCATCAATATTAGTCGGTTGAGCCTCAGACGCATTTTGTGAAGAACTTGTCGTTGCCTGGTTTGTATTTTCTGTAGAAGATGAAGCTGTTGCTTGTGGTTGCTGAGTTTGTTGAGTTTGTTGAGTTTGCGATTGAGCTACTGGTTGTTGAACCTGTTGAACTCTTTGTGAACAAGCTACTAAGAGACTAAGACTTACTAGAGAGGTCAATTTATCTGCTCATGCCCCAGTATGTGGCTC
>JAWHFN010000091.1:0-6541 GCA_032565555.1 Streptococcus mitis
CCCTCATTAATTTCTTTATTTGTCTAAAAATGTTCAATCAAAATTGTGAACTCACTAATCATATTTATAAGTTATTCTAATATCCTTGCAACAATCTGACTATTATAGGTTTCATCCTCAATGAACTCAATATCTTGATCAAAATTATACTCTGCTGTATGTTTGTGCGCAAATTTAACCTTTGTTTCAGCTCCCATCTTCATCCACTCATATTCCGAATCGATGTGACCGATATCTAATACTTGGTATCCTTTTTGACTTAAATAATAAGCTAAAACTTTTGCTGTAGGGCCAAGCATACATAAAATCAAGCGACCAGCAGCATACTTTTCAATTTCTTCTTCAATTTCATGAACTCTAGAAAAAGCACTGTGAGAAGGACAAATTATCCGCTTGATAGAATTTGCCTCATCGAACAAATCATTTCCGACACCTGACCGAGAAGTTGCACCTTCAACTATCAGTAAATCACGGTTTTTCCAGATACTTTTCAATTTTTCAAATTGGGATTTAGCTTGACTCTTGTCCTCAAAATCGATATAAGGGCGAGATACAAAGGTTGAGCCATACCATGAATTACTACATAGTTCTCTGTAAAAATCCATATAATGATCCATGTGATCTTTCCAAAAGGGAATCGCCCAATATGTAAACCTGAAACGATCTGTAAAAGCATCAGGAAGGCACACGACTAAATCTTCTCTACTTTCCTGTCCTATAATATCTCTCATGACTGAAACCAACTCTTCATCATAATCCTGGTAGGGAATCGAATGCCCTGCAAGCATATTGATTTCCCCATCTCCAAAACGAACTAAAGAAGAATTATGTTCAATAATATAATCCAAGGTTTCATCTATCCCTTTCACCTGGATTGTATCAAGTGGTTTTTCTAGCATATCCTTATTTATCAATTTTTGCAAATCAGCCAACATTCGTTCAGGATGTTCACTAGAATACAATCTTTGACCATTATTTCCATTTTGTGATTTATAAAAGGCTAGTATCGGTTTAGATAAATAAGTCATTTCTGCAACGATATCGGCTGTTGAAGTCAGTAGGTTGATATCTAAATAAACATCCATCTTTTCCTTCAACTCTTCTAGCTTATCTCTAGAAATTGCTGGATAAAGTTGAATATTAGGATAATGATTAGATAAATCATATAATTTTGGCCCCATGTCTGTCCAAGCAGCAACTTGAAAAACAACATTGGGTAAGTGTTCAGCCAAGTAATCCAGTTGTTCTATATCCT
Source organism: Streptococcus mitis (assembly GCA_032565555.1). Classification (GTDB taxonomy): domain Bacteria; phylum Bacillota; class Bacilli; order Lactobacillales; family Streptococcaceae; genus Streptococcus; species Streptococcus mitis_DM. The sequence goes on from JAWHFN010000091.1 coordinate 1,256, forward strand.
GGGAAGCCGTAAACGTTAAACAAGTCAAACTTGGAAGTTGTCGAAAACAGGTAAGATGCCCGTTTTTCTTAAAATCTTTAATCGCATCAACCATAAAGGAAACTTTCTCATTTTCGAAAACGATTTGTCCTAACTCTCCATGCTGAGTAGATTGAAAAGCCAATAGCATTTTTTCTTGTTCTTGCAAAGATTTTAAAAAGTTCTCGTCTGCACTACCATGATTGATATCCAAATAAAGATTTGTGGACTTTTTCAACTTATCTAATACTGGTGGAACAATCTGTGGATGCAATCTCACATTATCATATATCGCCAATCTTTTTAGCTTATCTCCCATATCCGTCCAAGCAGCGATATGAAATACCACATCCGGTAGAGCTGTAACTAACTCTTCTATTCCTTCTAAATCTTGGGAATTTGTCAAAGTTAAACAAGAAAATTCCTTATCTAGAGGAGATATTAGTTCAAACTCTCCTATATGGTGTTGTAAAATCTGACTCCACTCCAAGTCATGAAATTCCCACCATAAATCACGATAACGATTGGCTATCAAGGTTGACCAAGGCTTTCTATAGGACACAAAATGTATGATACTAGGTGATACTAATTCACTAAAATAGTTTTCCCATTTATTATAAAAAGCAGTTACATCATGACCTACATGAAGGTTGTATCCTCTGTCTAGCTCTAACCATCTATTAGAGCAAACTTGATTCAGAATCGTTTGATCACCGTTAAAATTTTCAAATTTCCCTTCATCCACTTCTTTTAATGTAACTATTGATTGTTCAATTAGTCGCTCTTTTAATTTCTCTTGACGCCATTTTTTGTTATTGATAAGCATCACTCCTGCATTAAATGTGACCCCATCCGTATCCCAAGCAGCTGCTAATAAATATTCATAAAAGTCAATCTCAAATAATGGTTCCAAAGATTGATTTACAATTAAATCACTGTCCAAATATAAAACTTTATCCTCAGAAATATAATCTGGTATAAAGTATCTGGCATAAGTCATTGAACTTATATACTCCCGAGTTTCCCAACCTTGAAACACAGCTTGTTCAGGTAGTTTAACATCGATAATGTCACTACCTAACACGCGAGCTATTTTTCGTGGTTTGCGGAACCAATCTGGCATGATATCTTGATTTAAAATATAAATCTTAACATCTCGATTGTGGTATAGGATAGATTTTATGGTTGTTTCTAACTGCGTGGTGTAATTACGATCACCAGCTAATACAATTGTTTTAATCATCTTGTTCTCTTAATCAATTCCTAAGTGATAAATCGCATCTACCAATAGCTTTTTAGTGAAATAGCCCTCTTTCAGCAGATAACTAAATGTCTTGATACGATTCGTCATTTCTTGATATTCTTCTACATTCATTTTATCAACTATCGCATGAACTTCTTCTAGGCTATCTGCCACGAAGCCCAATCCTTGATCTACTAGAAATTTAGCAGTTGATAAGCTGCTCGGTACAATCACTGGGATACCAGCTGTTAGATAGGTACTAACCTTATGAGATATATTCAAGGTATAGTATTGGTTACTTTCTCCCTCATTTTGATGGGTTCCCCAGACAAGGCCAAATCCACCCTTTGATAATTCTAGCAACAATTCCTCATCTTTTTTCCATCCTTCGATGCTGAGATTTCTAGCACTTGAACTAGCTTCCCCTTTATTTGAAAATACTCTTAAAGGCGTATCTTGAGACCAATTTTGCAAGTCTGGGAAACGCTCTAAACTTCCAGCAAAAAAGAGTTCTTTTTTTAACTCTGGGGTATATAAGGACAAATCATGAGGATGATCCCACATACCTTGAACAAGGATTTTCTTAGTTGTCAAGCCTTCTTCCATCAGGCGTTCTTTCATCTGTTCAGATGGAACAATCAAAACGTCCGATAGATTATACATGTACATATACTCTTTCATGAGATAATAGTTACTATCAAACATGAGAGGAACAACATCATGGATAAAGCAAATAATTTTCACCTGCATATCCTTTAGTTTGTCAAAAAAGAGACGATCAAACTCAAAGCCATTCCAAGTTGGAGACTGAAAAACTAATATATCTCCAATGGAAATACTGGCCATGATGCCGTCCAGACGCTTATTCATTTCAGAAGGACTGTCTGAAGCAATATTGTAAAAATAAATACCAACCTCTCTAAATCCCAGTTGACTGGCTATTTTTTGTACAGCATTTTGAGCTAGAATAACAGTGCTATCACCAGCCATACCGTATAAGTTTGTTAAATGTAGTTTCATATTGTATTATCCCATTCTAATCATCATATTTAATTGACAACTAACAATGTTACTCACTTAGCTTAGTTTGGATGCTTTTTACCATTTCATCAACATTATCTACTGTAAATATTTGACTCTCTCCATTAAAAAAATGGGTCGTACTTTCAAACGAATAGATTGGTTTCCCCTGCCGTACTATCTCTTGTAAGGCATCATCCACAGCTGGTCCATAGTTAATGTCCAAATAAATATCAGTTCGATTAATTAGGGTTTCTTTCATTTTAGGATCCACACAGGGATATATGTATAGATTTGAATACTGTTGTAATTCCACAATATTTGGAGAAAAATAAGTTGGTGCAGCAATATGGAAGCGAACATTCGGTAACTGTTCCAGAAGATTAGGAAGTCCTTCTATATCACCTGTGTTTGTAAAAATGCTGGCATGACATGAAATCGGCTTAATTAACTTCTCAAAATTTTCTTGAAGTATTTGATTATCTAACAAAATATCATTCCAGTTTAACCCGTAGTAGAACCACCAAATGTCACGAAAACGGTTGAATCGGTAGTGAGACCAAGGTTTATTCTGTGTTGTATAGTGAATAATATTAGGAATCCCTTCAAACAAATGATACCATTCATTATCACCTAACGAATGTCGATAGGTATCATATCCAACCTGCAAATTGTAGGATAAATCCAATTTCTTCCATCTATCCTTGAACAACATATTTAGAATTTCTTGATCGCCATATACATGTTCATGATGCTTAATTGTTAAATTTAATAATTGATTTTGAATATCATCTTCTCTCCACCTATCCGTATCAATAAGTAAAACTCCAGCATTAAATCCTTCAGAGGTATTTGGAATATCCGGTACAGCAGCAATAGGACAGCCATCTAAAGGAAATTCAAAAAGTGAGGTTAAATCTGCAGTCACTATTATATCACTATCCAAATAAAGAGCTCTTTTTTCAAAAACAATAGTTGGGATAAAATATCTAAGATAGGTAGCAGAACTAAGATGAGGGGTAGGAAGATGAAATTGATTTATTAGACTCTCTGTTACCTTCACATTCACAATCTCCGAACCCAAAACAGACAGCCTTTTATCCATCAATTGAAACCATTCTGTTGGAAGATCACTGTTAAAAACATAAAATTTCACTTCTTTATTCTTAGAACATATAGATTTTATGGTCGTTTCCACTTTATCCATGTAAACATTATCTGCTCCTAAGACAATTGCTTTTTTCATTTGATTCCTCTACAAATTTCTAAGTATTTCTTGATACATACACAAAGCGTTTGACTCACCTTCTCCTACATTTGATTTCGTATCTAAGCGCCATTGAATAAGTTTCTTAATTTCTGCCATGTAAGGAGTAGGATCAATTCCTCTTCCAATCAGAAAAGGGATTCGTCCAAATCGGATTTCAATATCATCCATTAGTTGTCTCTCTGTCCTAACTGTTCCCACCATCGATTCTGAATGTACTCTATAATTATAGAGTGCCTTATGAATATATAAACAGCTTTTCATACTCAAGTATAATTTAAAACTACACTCGAAATCTTCACCAAATCTACGCTGTTCGTTAAATTTTATTTGATCGAATAAAGAACTCTTGAATAGTTTACCCCAAGAAACTGTGTAAGAACTATCATAATTTTCAATATTTGGTAGTACAATTATCAATTCCTGACTAGTCCAGATTTTTTCATAATAATCCTGTTCCCAAACATGCGTATAATAACAATTATCAGTCATATTAAATTGTTTATAAGTAGAGATAGCTATATCTGCTTTTTCATCTATCAAAGCTCTATACAGCACCTCTAAATAATCTGATTCCACCCAATCATCCGAATCAATAAAGGTTATATATTGTCCTTTCGAACGTTCGATACCTAGATTACGTGCTGAAGAAACTCCACCATTTTCTTTTTCAAAATAACGAAAACGAGAATCTTTAGAGACATACTCTCTACAAATATCAGCAGAGTTATCTGGCGAACCGTCATTTATTAATAAACACTCAAAATTTTGATACGTCTGATTCAGGATACTATCCAAACACTGTCTCAAATAATTTTCAACATTGTAAATGGGTACGATAATACTTATCAGTTCCCCCTTTTCATATTCTTCGATTTGTGATAATATTTTTTCTTTTTCTTTTTGATATTTCTCTATATACTGAGCAGGTACTTTCTCGCTTCTATAATTTATATGTAGCAGTTTTAATTTTTCTGCCCAAATTTTTATGTTAAGTGACTCATCTTTGAAAAAACAATCAAATTTTTCAAAAATTTTAAATATATCTAAATCTTTCTCTGAAAACGAACTTGTAATAATAGAGTTCTCACGAATTCTATAAGTATACACAGTCTCCTGTATTTTAACCCATTTATTTGAAATGGTTACGAACTCTGGTACGACTGCTAAATCTTCAAAAATCCATCCTTCCGGAAAAAAACTACCGTGCAAAATTTTTCTTCGAATTAATTTCCCACAGGAACTATTTCTATTTTTTTCTAATGCTAGATACTCTAACTTTTCTACCGTAGTTTCTAGAACTACTTTATATGGCCCAGATTGAGGAAAATAATAGATATTCCCATCATGATAATGTTCAAACAATCCCTCTATAATATCAACATCTTCTTCAATTTGTGCCGTCATTTTTTCTAAAAATGTAGAACGAATATAGTCATCACTATCAACAAAACTCACAAAAGAAGAATTGACATTCAGATGTTTGATTCCTGTATTTCTAGCCGCACTTAAACCTTGATTACTTTGATTGATTAACTTAAAGCGACTATCCACTAGATACTCTTCTGCTATTTGTTTCGAATTATCCGTAGAACCATCATTGACCATTATACATTCAAAATTCGGATAAGTTTGTTTTTGAATACTATCCAAGCACTCTCGCAAATACTCTTCAACATTATATATTGGAACTATAATACTAATTAATTCATCCATAAGCTATGCAATTATTCTCCTA
>JAWHFN010000092.1:0-6496 GCA_032565555.1 Streptococcus mitis
GATAGATGGAGAATCCCTGATGAGCTAGATGCTCTACGGTACGAGCTGTTTCATAGGCCACCGCCTTATTGAGCGATAAACTTGCAATCTCACGTGCTACATCCACTCCTGGAAAGACACGATTGTGCTCGATATAGTCTGCGACGTAGATTATCTTATCAAGATCTGTCATCTGACCAGCACCGACTGTATGGATTTCAATGGCTCGTAGAATTTCAGAATCATGCAAATTCAAATCTTCCTGAATCTTGTAGATGCCAACCATGCCATGCCAAACATTATTGCCCCAGTTTTTGAGGTCGGAATCTAGCTGATAACGGTCAATCAAGTCTAAAAATTCCTGATCTGACAGCTTTTTAGCATAGTCATGAAGAAGGCCTGCTAGACCTGCCTTCTCACCATCTACTCCAAATCTCTCTGCTAGTTCTATGGCTGCACGCTCCACACCCAAACAGTGGGTTAAGCGTTTTTCAGGTAGAAGCTCTGCCATTTTTTCCAACAAAACCTCACGGGAGCAGTTGATATAGTCTTGATAGGCCATCAGTAGAGCCCCTCCTTCTCGATGTAGTCTAGCACCGGCTGAGGCAGGAGAAAGTTGGGTTTCCGACCTTGGACAATGAAGTCACGCACCATGCTGGACGAGATATCCATGAGAGGCACATCCACCCAGATAACAGGATAGGAAGTCCCTGCCTTGTAGCGTGGGCGCTGAACCCCCACAAACTGAACCATGTCAACCAATTCATCAATTCGGTACCACTTAGGCAGATAGTCTACCATATCAGCGCCAATAATGAAGTAATAATCCGTGTCTGGATTCTTCTCAGTTAGAAGCTTCATGGTGTCGTAGGTATAGGAAATGCCCTTGCGCTCCAACTCGATGGTTTCAATGGCTAAGCCTTCAATCCCCTCAATCGCCAATTCAAGCATCTTGAGACGATGGTGTTCAGGGATGGTTTCTTTTTTATCTACGTGAGGAGGTTGGTATTCAGGCATGAGCAAGACCTGGTCCAGTCCCAACTGCTGGCGTACTTGATCAGCAACAATGAGATGGGCATTGTGAACAGGGTTAAAATTCCCCCCTAAAATCCCGACTTGTTTGCGTTTTTTCTCCTTGATTTCTGGCTCCAACTCTACCTTGGTAAAGGGAGTCAATAGTTCGATTGCCATAGGCTAGTCTCCTTTATTTCTCTGTAAAAACAGTTGTTTGGAGTAGGTTTTTTAGATTTCTTTGACTTTTTTAGAAATCTTGCGATTCTCTTTCTTGCTAGATTGTTTAAACAAAATCAAGATGCGTCCGATTTTTTGAACTGTATCCACGCCGATTTCTTCTTCCAAGATTTCAGCCACTTCGTGGATATTTTCATCTGTGTTTTGTAAGAGCGTTACTTTAATCAATTCACGAGCGTCAAGAGCTTGACGGACGCTGGTTTTGATTTGGTCGTTCAGTCCATTTTTCCCGATTTGGATAATGGGTTTGAGGGTGTGTGCCTGGCTGTTGAGGAAGGCACGTTGTTTTGATGTTAATGACATAATTTTCTTCCTTGTTTTTTGATAGTTATTTTAGGTGGTGAGGGACGGTCGGAACTAATTTTCCAAAGATCTCATCTTTTAAAAATGGATTTCCTAACCTCACAATTGAGCCTTGGTCTCAATTGTGCCCCTTGCCAATCTATCGATTGGCCAGACACCACAGCAATAACTATCTTTGTATGAGCTCAGTGATTTTATTTTAAATAATCGCTTTTCGTGTGACGACGGCGACGCCTTCTGGTGCCCAGACGGCGACTTTGGCGGTGCCTGTTACGCGAATCCAGCCTAGGCCTGAGATAACTAGGTCTGTCTTTTCCTTAATGTTAAAGACATGCTGGACTAGTTTTGGAAAATCTTCCTTTTCCTTGCTATTTGGTGGTGTTAAAAGCGTTCCGAGGTGCTTGTCGTAAAATGCACTAGCGCCTTCAAGCTTGGTACGGTGCAATTTGAGTTCATTGTCAAAGAAGGCTGTGAAACCTTGCTTTTCTCCTGCAATGAAGTCAAAGCGTCCGAGTCCACCTAGAAACAGGGTTTGTTCAGGATTGAGCTGATAGGTTTTAGGCTTGATTTCCTTTTTAGGGCTGACATACTTGAGGTTTTTGGCCGTCAAGTAGTGGGCCATCTGGTGACGGTGGATGATTCCCGGCGTATCGTAGATATAAGATCCGTCGTCAAGCGGAATCTCGATCTTGTCCAAGGTTGTCCCTGGGAAGCGCGAAGTCGTAATGACATTCTGGTCACCCGTGATTTCTTGGATAATAGCATTGATAAGAGTTGATTTTCCAACGTTGGTTACACCGACCACATAGACATCACGGCCCTTACGGTAGTGTTCAATCTTGTCAATGACTTCCTTAATGGCATGCTTGTTTTGGGCTGAAGTTAAGACGACATCGACTGGTCGAAGACCTTCTTCGTGGGCACGCTCCATCAGCCACTGGCTAATCTTGCCTGGTTTAACAGACTTGGGCAAGATATCTTTTTTATTTCCCACCAAGAGGACATCATTGCCCGAGACAAAACGTGGCAAGCCTGGGATAACAGAACCATTAAAATCAAAGATATCAATGACATTGACCACTAAGGCATCACTGTCTCCCACCTCGTGTAAGAGCTTGAGGAAATCATCGTCTGTCAACTGGACATCCGTGATCTCATTATAGTGACGGAGACGGAAACAGCGTTGACAATAGACTTCGCCAGTTTCCAAACCTTTTTCAAGTGCCGACTGGGGGGTAAAACCAAGACCAGCCTTATCTGTCGTCTGAATGGTTGCTCCACAACCAATACAGAGAATTTCTTCCATAGTTAAATTCCTTTTTTATATATAATCGGTCCGTACTTTTCAGTGATTTTTCGCATGACACGGCGCTCACGAGCTCGGTTAATCTGCGTTTTGATCGAATCATGTTGGACTAAGGGCTTAACCAAGATTGAGCGAATGCCTGCACGGTGGGCTGCTCGTATATCTGTCATGAGCTGATCGCCTACCATGACCACTTCACTTTTCTCATAGTGGAATTCCTTCATGGCACGGTCAATCCCAAATGTGAAGGGCTTCAAGGCCCAATAAACGTAATCAATCCCAAATTTCTCAACTGCGCGTTGAACTCGTTTTTTGGTATTATTTGAGACTACGATAATAGCAATGCCCGCATCCTGAAGATCATGTAGCCATTGCTTCATCTCTGGCGTCCCGTCAGGGTTGTTCCAAGCAATGAGGGTATTGTCCAAATCGACCAAAACAGCCTTGATTCCCTGCGCCTGCAGGCTTGGAACTGTCAGATCATAAACTGCTTCCACAGCAAAATCTGGCATGTAGTTTTCAATCGCCATTCTGGCTCCTTTTCTTTTTAATTTCTAGTAATTTTCTTCATCCATTGAGATAAGGCTGCCCATATAATCAAGCTAGCCATTAAGATATAAATCCAAGCATTTGGCTCTTCTGTAAATGGTAGAGGAACATTCATTCCGAAGAAACCTGTAATAACCGCAAGTACTGCTAGTAAGACGGAGATAATAGTCAAAATTGACAAACTATCATTCAAGTTATTGTTTAGGATGTTGTTGTAAGAAGCTGAGAGTTGTTGCAAGACTTGAGAAATCAAGTCTGTCATAGACACCAACTGATGGGCTTCAATCATGGCATCATCAAACTGCTCTCGTTCGACATCATTAAATCTCCGATAAAGAGCATGGCCCTGGATATGTTCCAAGAGGAGTCGATTTTGTTTTGCTGCTGCTGTCAAGTAAACCATACCTGTCTCCAAGTCAGAGAGGGCGAAGAGATTTTTCTTTGTTGTAGTTTGACGTAGCAAGGCACTAATTTCGTCCTTACTTTTATCCATCTCTTCAATGACAGGATAATAAGCGTTACTGATAATCTCTAAACCAGCAAAGAGAAACTTGTAAATAGAAAGCGACTCATGGCTATCCAGATAAGCTGACATCTGATCAATGACATAAGCATTCTTATGGTTGCTGATGGTAATCATTCGTTGTCTTTCGACGATAAAGGTCATCGGAATCGCTTCATAATATTCTTTGTCTTTTTCTAAATCAAGAACATTATAAATAAAGGTTACCGTCTCCGTTTCACGGTTATAATCCATATGAGCTCGTTCATTTCTATCCAGAGCATACTCAATGGTTTCCTTGTCCAATCCATAGATGTCAGAAAGATCTTCCATATTTTTAATCTTATCCACATCAAGGTCTATCCAGGTACAACCATTGCCCAACTGTTTTTCTAAAAACATCTTCTCTCCTTTACCAAACTCTTTCTATTGTACCATAAATCTGCTAAAATTTCAGGCCTGGTCTGTCCGAGAGAAATTGCTGACGACGGTAATATTCCGATTGGGAACGAAGTGCAGAACCTGGTCTTCTCCTCTGAGTTGCGTTGTTCGAATGCCGACACTAACGACCTTGCCCGATACAGTAATAGGGCCATTTGTCAGAACAACCTCATCTCCCACATCCAATTGACGTTCAAAAAGAATGAAAAAGCCATTGATGACATCAGACAGAAAACCTTGAGCTCCCATCCCAATAGCCACCCCAGCAATCCCAGCGCCTGCCAGCAAACTAGAAACAGGCAAACCTAAAATCGACAAAATGCAGTAGAGCAAAAAGAAATAAAGGGTATAATTAAACACATTCTCTAATAAACGTGAGATGGTTTTCTGACGCCCAACATCATGACGAGACATTTTTAGAGAAGGTTTAACAATTCTCTGCACCATGGTATGGAGCATTTTTTTAGCTATATAGAAGAGTAAAAATAGGAATAACAGAGAAATTATCTTGGTTAAGATATTTTCGATAATCGTTGTTATATCAAGCTTATTGAGGTAGGTTTGAAAAAATTCTTGCATAGAAAACTCCTTTCATTTATTATACCATACTTTCACAAGTAATGAATCTCCATAAATATTCAAAAATAATAGCCGAAATAGACAGAAAATTCTTGATTTTAGCTCATATTTATACTATAATCATAAACATTACACAACAAAGGAGATTGTTATGAAAAAAATCATTCATGCTTGGAATAAGGCAAGCCTAATCAAACGGATTTTGATTGGTATGCTTATTGGAGGAACCCTAGGTCTGACACTTCCTAACATTTCAGGAATTGGTCTACTCGGAGATCTCTTTGTTGGCGGTCTAAAAGCCATCGCACCTATTCTAGTCTTTGCCCTCGTTGCTAACGCCCTTTCCCAACATCAAAAGGGACAAGATAGCAACATGAAAACTGTTATCTTCCTTTACTTGGTAGGAACCTTTGCAGCGGCACTTGTTGCTGTCTTAGCAAGTTTCATCGTCCCTATTGAAATTGCCTTGAATAGTGCCAATACAGAAATTACACCACCAGATGGGATTGGCCAGGTTCTCAGCAACCTCTTGCTCAAACTGGTTGACAATCCAGTCAATGCCCTTGTCACAGCCAACTACATCGGTATCCTATCTTGGGCAGTTATTTTCGGGATTGCTATGAGAGAGGCCAGCAAAAATAGTAAAGAATTGCTGAAAACTATGGCTGATGTAACTTCTAAGATTGTCGAATGGATCATCAACCTAGCTCCATTTGGAATCCTTGGCCTTGTCTTCAAAACCATCTCCGATAAGGGAATCGGCAGTTTAGCTAACTATGGAATCTTGCTTGGCCTCTTGGTGACAACCATGTTCTTTGTAGCCCTAGTAGTCAATCCATTGATTGCCTTTCTCTTTATGAAGAGAAATCCTTATCCCCTCGTTTTGAAATGTTTGCGTGTCAGTGGTGTGACAGCCTTCTTCACTCGTAGTTCTGCGGCCAACATCCCTGTCAATATGAAACTTTGCCACGACCTCGGACTAGATCCAGATACCTATTCAGTTTCTATCCCACTTGGTTCTACTATCAACATGGCAGGGGCAGCGATTACCATTAACGTTCTAACCCTTGCTGCAGTAAATACTTTGGGAATTCCTGTTGACTTTGCAACAGCCTTTGTCCTTAGTGTAGTAGCAGCCATCTCAGCCTGTGGAGCTTCTGGTATTGCCGGAGGATCCCTCCTTCTTATCCCAGTTGCTTGTAGCCTTTTTGGTAGTTCAAACGATATTGCCATGCAAGTTGTTGGGGTTGGATTTGTGATTGGAGTTATCCAAGACTCATGTGAAACAGCCCTCAACTCTTCTACAGATGTCCTCTTTACCGCCGTTGCCGAATACGCAGCAGCCCGTAAAAAATAACTCATAAAGGCAAGCCTGCTCAGGTCTTGTATTTTACGCTTTTATCTAACTTACTAGGAAATCCTTATGTCTATTAGCCAACGTACGACCAAGCTCATCTTAGCTACCTGTCTTGCCTGCCTTCTTGCTTATTTTCTCAATCTTTCCTCAGCAGTTTCGGCCGGAATCATCGCCCTATTGAGCCTATCCGATACCCGTAGAAGTACCTTAAAACTGGCCCGCAATCGCC
>JAWHFN010000093.1:0-6327 GCA_032565555.1 Streptococcus mitis
TGATTGCTTCAGCAATGATGTTGTTTACGTTGTCAACAGCTTTTTGTGTACCAAGACCACCGTAACGAGATTTGTCACCGTCGCGAAGTTCAACTGCTTCGTGTTCACCAGTAGAAGCTCCTGATGGAACCATACCACGTCCGAAAGCACCTGATTCAGTGTAAACTTCTACTTCAAGTGTTGGGTTACCGCGTGAGTCTAGGACTTCGCGAGCGTAAACATCAGTAATAATTGACATTTTTTACTCTCCTTATGAGTTAAATTTTTTACACCTCTATAATACCTTAAAAACCCTCCTTTTTCAAGAAAAAACGTTATCTTTGTGCAAATTTTCCTTAACTTTATAAAGTAATCGCTTTCTTTTGTCTGTTTTATTCTAACTTTTATGATATACTATTTTCATGACAGATTTATCAAAACAATTACTTGAAAAAGCTCATGGTGGGCCAAAATTAAATCCGGATGAGCAAAGACGCTATCTTGGTACCTTTGAGGAAAGAGTTCTTGGATATGCAGATATTGACACAGCAAATAGCCCTCAGTTAGAAGAAGGCTTTTTATCTATTTTAGAAAACCTTCAGGAGAAGGCTGAGCCACTATTTGTGAAGATTTCACCAACTATCGAATTTGACAAACAAGTTTTCTACTTAAAAGAAGCAAAAGAAACTGATAGTCAAGCTACCATTGTATCTGAAGAGCATACTTCTTCTCCTTTTGGCCTGATTATCCACACCAATGCACCAGTTCAAGTAGAAGAAAAGAACCTTCGACTTGCTTTTGCAAAACTTTGGGAAGGTAAAAAGGAAGAACCAGCCAAAACATCCATCTGGAAGAAATGGTTTGGCTAAATCTTGCGCATATTTAATAAACGCCCTATATTGGCAGCCGTGCGCTCCAGATAGAGACTGGCATTTTTCAAACTATCTTCTAAAGGTTCACTTTTCTCCAAAATTGAAAAGGCAGCTTGGATATTCTCAAATGGTAGGGAAGGTAAATCTTCAGCAAGACTACCACAAATAGCAACGACAGGAACTCCGACAGGGGTTCTTTTTGCAACACCTATAGGCGCTTTACCTGCTAAACTTTGACGATCTAGCCTTCCTTCTCCTACAACAACCAAGTCAGCATGTAAAACTTTCTTATCAAAGTTGATTAAGTTCAAACAGGTATCAATTCCAGACACGATATTTGCCTGAGCAAAGGCACACAAACCGCCAGCAATGCCTCCACCAGCTCCTGCTCCTTTAATTTCTAATGTTACAGGTGAGAATTTTTCATAAAAATCTTGGATCGCTTGATCTACGGCCTCAAACATAGTAGGATCTAGGCCTTTTTGCTTGCCAAACGTGTAGGTCGCACCTTGATATCCACATAAGGGACTCACGACATCTGCTAAAATACGAATTTGAACATCTTCAGGAATTTCATAGCGATTTTCTATTGAAACAGAAGCTAATTTTAGTAAGGATTGACCGCAAGTAGGCAAGACATTTCCATCCCTATCATAAAATCGATAACCTAAACCAGCAGCGACCCCAATTCCTCCATCATTACTGGCCGTGCCACCAAGACCGATATAGATATCTTTAATCCCTTGATCAATGAGATGGCGAATCAACTCTCCAATACCACAAGTTTGGATTTTCAGTGGATCTCGTTTCTCTAGCGGAATCTTTCCAAGGCCAAGCAAATCAGCAACTTCAAATAGTGCCAGTTGACTTTTTTGAAAATAGCGCATGGCTTCTTTTTGGCCAAAAGGGCCTGTCACTTGGATCCATTTTTCTTCTAGGTCAAGAGAATGTCGAAGGGCATCTACAGTACCTTCACCACCATCACCAACAGGACAGAGGAGACATTCTACATCTCCTATTGATTGTTGGAAGCCTCTTTTTATTGCTTCAGCTATCTCTTCAGCGGTCAAGCTTTCCTTAAACGAATCTGGTGCAATTACAATCTTCATATTTTCCCTCATTCTAAAAAGTCAATCAAAGGTAGAACTTCTAAAAAATCCCTCTTGTCAACATGATTTGGTATTTCTTTTTTGAGTACCTCTTTGGCACAAAAAGCAATTCCCAGTCCTGCTGACTTCAACATTAATAAGTCATTAGCCCCATCTCCGATTGCAACAGTTCTTTCTCTAGAAAGTTTTAGTTCCTTTCTCCATTGTTCTAGAGTATCTTTTTTGACTTCGGGACTAATAATTTGTCCAACTAATTTTCCTGTTAAAAGACCGTCTTTGACTTCCAGTTGGTTGGCAGAGAAATAGGCAATGTCGAGGGATTTTGCTAATCTCTCAACTATTGGTGTAAATCCACCGGACACCAGACCAACTAGGATTCCATTATTTTGGAGAATGGAAATGAATTCCTGGGCATTTGACGTTAGATGAATAGTGTTGAAGACTTTATCAAAAACCGAAACAGGAAGACCTTCCAACAAGGACACTCTTTTTCGTAAACTGCTTTCAAAGTCCAACTCTCCTTGCATTGCCCGACTTGTAATCTGTGAAATTTCCTCCTCACGACCTGCCTCTTTACCCAAAAGATCAATCACTTCTTCTAGGATTAAGGTTCCATCAACATCCATAACACACAAACCTTTTACTTGAGACATCAGTTCTCCTCTCTAAATAGCCCAAAAATCGTATGAAGTCATCATACGATTTTATCTATCAATTAACTAAACTATGGTACAAGTCAAGGTATGACCTGCAGGCTGTATCCCATGAGAAATCACACTCCATAGCTTGTTTTTGTAGATTTCTCCAAACATCAGGATGGTTTCTATACAAGTCCAAAGCTGTTTGGAAAGTCCAATTTAACCAGTAAGGAGATAGATTGTCAAAGCTAAAGCCAGTACCGCTTCCTTCGATTGGATTGAAAGCGCGAACGGTATCTCGCAAGCCACCAACTTCATGGACCAATGGCAAGGTTCCGTAACGCATGGCCATCATCTGAGACAAGCCACATGGTTCAAAACGACTTGGCATGAGGAAGAGGTCACAAGCGGCGTAGATTTCTTGAGCAAGTTTGACATCAAAAGTGATATTTGCTGATAGCTTGTCTGGGTAAATCTGAGCAAACCATGAGAAAGCTCCTTCAAAGGCTGGATCTCCAGTTCCCAAAAGAACAACCTGAACATCATTTTGCAAGATATGGTGAAGACTTTCGACCACCACATCAAAACCTTTTTGACGTGTCAAACGAGAAACAATTCCCACCAGTGGAACGTCGGCTCTAACTGGCAAGCCAACTCTTTCTTGCAATTTTGCCTTATTCTGGGCTTTTCCAGACAAATCTTCCTGATTAAAATGATAGTCTAAAAGAGCATCCGTCTGAGGATTATACAGGTCAGCATCAATCCCATTCACGATACCAGATACTTTACCTGATTCCATTCGAAGAATTTGATCCAAGTTACATCCGAACTGACTGGTCATAATTTCATGAGCATAACTAGGTGAAACGGTTGAAACACGGTCAGCATAAAGAATACCAGCCTTCATCCAGTTCAGACAGTTGTTCCATCGAAGGGTGCCATCAGCATAACGTTCAAAGCCGACTCCAAACAAATCCCATAACATTCCTTCTGAAAATTGTCCTTGGAATTCCAAATTATGAATGGTTAAAACAGTTTTTATTCCTTGATAGGCTTGAATCCAACGGTATTTTTCCTTTAACAAGAAAGGAATCATAGCTGTATGGTAGTCATGAACATGGAGAAGGTCAGGAATAAAGTCAATCCTTTCCATAGCCTCAATGGCAGCAAGTTGGAAAAAGGCAAAGCGTTCTCCGTCATCAAAATCACCGTAAACATGACCACGGAAAAAATAATATTGATTGTCAATAAAGTAGAAGGTCACACCGTTTAAGACTGTTTTCTTAATTCCACAATACTGTCTGCGCCAACCAACACTCACCTCAAAATGAAGAACATCTTCAATCTGATTTCCAAATTTAGTCTCTACCATGTCATAGTAGGGTAAAATCACTGCAACTTCGTGCCCAGCTTTTACCAGTGATTTTGGAAGAGCGCCAATAACGTCTCCCAAACCACCTGTTTTTGAAAAGGGTGCACCCTCTGCTGCTACAAATAAAATTTTCATGAATGAATATCCTCTATTACTTTGCTACCTTTCTTAACGACAACTGGATGTTCTGCAGTTCCTCGAATCACAACACCAGGCTCAACTTCAACACCCTTGTCTAAGATAGCATATTCTACCTGAGCTCCTTCTCCAATGACAACGCGAGGGAAGAGTAGACTATCTTTAACCAAGCTATCCTTATGGACATGAATATTACGTGATAGAACAGAATTAGCCACTTGACCTTCAATGATACTACCAGAGGCAAACTGAGAAGTACTTACCTTAGATGTATTGGCATAGTAAGTTGGCTCTTCGTTTTTGACCTTTGTATAAATCTTTTGATTTGGTGAGAAGAGAGAATAGAATTTTTGTGATTCAAGCATATCTTTGTTAGCTTGATAATAAGACTCTACAGAGTGAATATTTGCCAGATAACCTGTGTACTCGTAGGCAAAAGCCCCTTCTTTTGCAGCCAAATCCCGTAAAACATAGCGCAACTTCTCTGGATGTTCTTTCTTAGCTTCTTCTTCCAAGCGTTCTATCAACCAAGGTGTATCAACGACAAAGATATCTGTAGACATGTTATAGATTTGATCTGGTAACTTGCTATCAAAGAGTTTATGAGAACGAACATGGTCTGTTTCATCCACTTCCAAGATTGCGTTTACTTCTGAAATGTCTTTCTTAGCTAGTTTTTTATAAACTACAGTGATAGGCCCTTTTGTTGTACTGTGTAGATGGAATACTTGATTCAGATCAATGTTAATCAAGACATCGCAGTTGAGGGCAACCGTTTGGTTTGAGCCAGAACGTTTCAAATAAGTAAGAAGCTGTTGGTAGTATTCTTTTCCAACCGTACTACTTTCCACACGAGTATTGTAAATACCTAGATAATAGTGACTGAGAAGAGTTGATAAGCCCCACTCACGTCCTGAACGGATATGGTCAAAGACAGAACTGATATTGTCTTGTTGGAAAATACCAAAGATACTACGGACACCTGCATTAGCAAGACTTGAAAGCGGGAAGTCAATCAAGCGATATTTACCTCCAAAAGGCAAACTAGCTACTGGACGGTGATCCGTCAGTGTTGACATATCATGAAAACCAACTGTATTTCCTAAAATGGCAGAATATTTATCAATCTTCATCTGTTGCTACCCCCACTACTTCATCATATCCTACAACTTGTACTTCTTCTGTTCCATCAATTTCGACACCATCAGAAATAACTGCACCTTCACCAATAATGGCACGTTTGATTTTAGCTCCCTGACCAACAATTGCACCACTCATGATAACTGAATCTACTACTTCTGCCCCTTCGCGAACTTGCGCACCTGTTGAAAGGATAGAATGTTTAACAGTTCCATCTACAAAACAGCCATCGACAACCAAGGAATCTTCCACATGAGCATTTGCCCCAAGGAAGTTTGGTGGTGAAATTAAGTTTCTTGAGTAAATCTTCCATTGACGGTTACGGCTGTCCAAGGCATTCTCTGGAGAAATGTACTCCATGTTCGCTTCCCAAAGCGACTCAATCGTACCGACGTCTTTCCAGTAACCATTAAATTCATAGGCATAGACACTTTCACCTGACTCAAGGTAATTTGGAATGACATTCTTACCAAAGTCTGACATATCGACATTGCTCTTTTCAGCAGCAACGAGCATATTGCGCAGACGTTGCCAATCAAAAATGTAAATTCCCATAGAAGCTTTTGTAGATTTAGGTTGAGCTGGTTTTTCTTCAAATTCAACAATGCGGTTATTGGCATCTGTGTTCATGATACCAAAACGGCTAGCTTCTTTAAGAGGGACGTCTAAAACCGCTACTGTCAAGCTGGCATTATTATCCTTATGAGACTGGAGCATATCATCATAGTCCATTTTATAGATGTGGTCCCCAGACAGAATCAAGACATACTCAGGATTGACACTGTCAATATAATCGATATTTTGGTAAATAGCGTGGCTAGTCCCTTCGAACCAACGATTTCCTTCACTTGCAGAATAAGGTTGAAGAATAGAGACACCAGAATTGATACCGTCTAGTCCCCAGCTTGAACCATTCCCAATATGGTTATTGAGAGCAAGAGGTTGGTACTGTGTAATGACTCCAACATTGTGAATCCCTGAGTTGGCACAGTTTGAAAGAGCAAAGTCAATGATACGGTAGCGCCCACCAAATTGCACAGCTGGTTTTGCGATGCTTTGAGTGAGTTTACCGAGACGAG
>JAWHFN010000094.1:0-6322 GCA_032565555.1 Streptococcus mitis
TACTCGGCCCAGGATTTCTATACTAGCATAGATGTCTTGGCGGAGTTGGACAACGGCACACAAGTTATCATCGAAATACAAGTCCATCATCAGAATTTTTTCATTAATCGTTTGTGGGCTTATCTATGTAGTCAGGTCAATCAAAACCTAGAAAAAATTCGCCAGCAAGAGGGCAATACTCATCAAAGTTACAAACACATCGCACCAGTATACGCTATCGCAATTGTAGATAGTAACTACTTCCAAGATGATCAAGCTTTCCATAGCTTTAGTATGCGAGAGGACACGACAGGTGAAGTCTTAACTATCACAAATAATGGACAGGAACATCATCTAGTCAAGATGGCGTTCTTGGAACTAAAAAAATACAGAGAAACCAGCAAAGACGAGGTTCGTAAACCGTGGTTGGAGTTTTTCGGGAATAAGCCCTTTACTCAAGAACCCGAGCGAGCTATCAGCCAGGCAGACCAACTGCTAGACTACAAGAGCTGGTCCGAGGAGGACAGGAAAATGTTTAGTCAACTACGTATGCGTGAAGAACAAGCCTTATTAGCGCATGACTATGCCTTGGAACAAGCTGAGGAAAAGGGCTTAGAGCGTGGACTTGAACGCGGGAAAGTTGAAGGAAGTTTGTCTATGCTACTAAATCTCGTTCGCCAAGGTCTTCTAACACCTGAGGTTGCCAGCCAGCAATTGGGCATGAGCGTCGCGGAGTTTGAGGAGCTCTTGTAAGACCATACAATCACTAATAACATAAAAGTGAACAAAGCTGAAACATCGTTTTGTTCACTTTTTTCTTCTTTTCAATAGAACTCTCACTATAGTCCATATCACAAAAAGAGAAGGTCATAAATCCTTCTCTTTTATATTTTTAATTAATTAGTTTTTGCGTTTCACAAATGGAAGGGCACCAAAGAATAATCAAAGGAATCCTAATGATGTAACCACAACATTATCTTTTCCACTAGTATTTGGAAGTTCTTTCTTATCTGCTTCTTTTGCAACTGGAGCTTGATAAGTATTATATCAGCAAGTATCTGCTATAAAAAACTAAGCTAAAAATCTCCTAGTGACATAAACAAATTCAAACTACACCCACTCACCGTTTGCATTTACTGTGTAACCATCGATAGTTGTGTTCACCGCTAAAGCACCTGATGGGTATGAATAGTACCATTTACCGCCAACTTGGTACCAACCTGTCTTCATTGCACCTGAGCCATCTAGATAATACCATGTACCACTTTGGTTCAACCAGCCGGTTTGCATGGCACCTGAATTATTGAGATAATACCACTTACCATCTACAAGTTTCCAACCTGTTTGCATAGCACCTGAGCCACCTAGATAATACCATGTACCATTTTCTTTTATCCATCTAGTACTCATTTTACCTAAACTGTCGAGATGGTACCAACTACCATTTATAAGTTTCCAGCCAGTTTGCATGGCACCTAAATCATTGAGATAGTACCAATTGCCATCAACTTGTTTCCAACCAGTTCCCATCACACCAGTTTCATCCAAGTAATACCATGAGCCATCTTTAAGCCAACCTGTCTTCATTCCATCTTCTTTAGAGAAATAATACCAGTCACCGTCAATTTTCTTCCATCCAACTGATCGGTTCCCTTCATTATCAATAAAGAATTTTTTACCATCAATTACAACAATATTAGGTGTCAAAACACCATCTTTTTCATTTAGATAGTATTGTTTATCACCTAAGGTTAGTAGCCCTTTTTTCATTGCTCCATCAGTTTCAAAGTAGTAGGTCTTACCATCAATCTTTTGCCAGCCAGTAACTTTTTTACCATCCCTGATATAGTAGACTTTCCCATCTTCGGTTTTGAACTGTCCCACGCTTGCATTCGTACCTTGATTTTGGTTATTGCCTGCACCATTATTGGCATTAGCATTATTTGGGTTGCTATTTCCACTATTATTCACATTACTATTGTTAGTCGTTCCAGTATCATCTGTAGATTTTTCTGGTGTATACACATGGAAAAGAACACCATCTACCAATTTACCAGTAGAGTATTTATATTTTGGAATATCTGGATGACTTGTATCTGATGCTGCAGTTCCTGTACGGGGAGCCTTAATATCAATAGGGATATCACTACCCTTTTTGTATTCTACAAAGCGAACTGTCTTTATTGTAAAATTGGAGCTAGATGTTGAACCGTGATTATTATCAGTACTAGCAGTATTGTTTTGGTTATTATCTCTATGATATGGATTTGTTGGAATACTATTCGTACTACTTGTGGTACTAGTAGGAGCATACATATGGTAAAGAATACCCTCTTCCTCTCTACTGCTAGTATATTTATAATTAGCAATATCTGGATGATTTGTATTAGATGCAGCTGATCCTGCAAGAGCTTCTTTAATATCAACTAGTCTACCATTTTGGAATGTTACAAAATGAATTTCCTTAAATGATGAAGTCGATTGAGCACCTGTAGACGATGTACCAGTTCCTGTACTTTCAGCGTTCACTGGTTGAATTGCAGCCATAGCTAGCGCAGAAGTGGCTAGCAAGATACCTGTAAGTGTTTTCTTCATAAGAAAACCTCCTTTGTTAACCTGTTAAATTTATTTCATTATATCCCTTTTCTATAATTAATGCAATAAAAAACATAAAAAGTGTAGAAATATTTAAAGGTAAAAAAGCTCTTTACTATCTATAGTAGAGGACATCCTCTATAAAAGACAAAAAGACTAGGAGATTTTTCTCCTAGTCTTTTTTATATATTGGTATTATACCCACTCACCGTTGTGGTTTACTTTATATCCATCTGGAGTAGTTGTATTAACTGCAAGAGCTCCTGATTCGTATGAGTAGTACCATTTACCACCAACTTGATACCAACCAGTTGCCATTGCACCTGATGATTTCAAGTAGTACCAAGTACCGTTATCTTTAACCCAACCAGTTACCATCCAACCAGCTTGGTCGAAGTAGTACCAAGTTCCGTTGATTTTTTCCCAACCGTTAGTTGTGTAAGAACCATCAGCGTGTTTGTACCACCAGCTAGAACCTGATTTAATCCATTCTGCTTTTTTAGCAGGTGTTTCAGTTGATTGAGCAGTAGCAGATTGTCCTTGGAATGTTACATCTGTACGAGCAGCAATAACGATATTTGCATTAGTATACAAATCTCCAGAAATTTTTAATTCACCTATAAAATCTTTATCTTTCTTATCTGTAGCAAAAGAGTTTACTAGACGATATTTTACAACTGCTCCTTCAGAGAAGCTTACTGGGAGTCCAACTTTTGCTTTAGTTCCAGCTGCATCAACTTTAACTTCAGTTTCTGTTGCAACAATAGCTGATCCTGTTGCATCTGTAGTAACCGTTACATATTTGACACCTTTAGAAGTAGGATATTCAAAATCAATAGCTACACCTGGGATTGGGTTTCCTTTACCATCTACAACATTTACACGAGCATGGTGTTCACCTTGTTCTTTAGCAGCTTGAGTAACCAATTTACCTGTTGCTGGATCTACCATACCAGGTTTAAGAACTTGAGTATCAGCTGAAACAGCTTGTACAGCACCAAATGCTGCAAGAGCGACTGCGCTTGTCAATAAAACTTTTTTCATCGTTTTATCTCCTTTATTTTTCTTTAAAATATTTTTCGTAAGACTATCTTACTACCATACAGTATATAAATATTTGCAGGATTTGTCAAGGGTTTTCTTCGAGTTTTTAAAGTTTTTACCTATTTTTAGAAAAAAAGGTGAAAAAAACATCTTTGTGAGAAAAATACCCGTCAAATACTGTATTTTTGAGTGAAAATCTCACAAACTAATCATCCTTGAGTAAAATCATTCATATCTAATCTACATAGACAGTTGGATAGAACTCACTTCCCTGGTATTATCTTATAAACCCTCATAAAAGTCAAGTAAAAACGGCAAGTATTTTGATAACACTTGCCATTTCATAAACTTTCTACTATTTGAAGTGGAACCTTACAACAAGGCCTTAAACTCAGCGACAGTCATGCCCAGCTGCTCACTCGCAACCTCAGAAGACAAAAGACCTTGGTGAACCATATCTAGAAAAGCAAAAACTCTTCCTTCAACTTTCCCACGCTCTAACCCCTGTTCAATGCCTTCTGCCCTAGCAGTTTCTAAGGCATAGTCCTGTGCTAACAATGCTTGTTCTTCGCGCATGCGTAGTTGACTAAACATTTTCCTGTCCTCCTCGGACCAGCTCTTGTAGTCCAGCAGTTGATCTGCTTGGCTTATGGCTCGCTGGGGGTTCTGGGTAAAGGGTTTATTACCGAAAAACTCCAACCAGGGCTTGCGAATGCTATCTTTGCTGGTTTTTCTGTATTTTTTTAGTTCCAAGAACTCCATCTTGACTAGATGGTTTTCTTGACCATTATTGCTAATCTTACAACAACGCCTCAAACTCAGCGACAGTCATACCTAATTGCTGGCTAGCTACCTCAGGTGTTAGAAGACCTTGGTGACCTTGGTGAACTAGATTTACTAAACCTACTTTTAACCCCTCTTCGATACCCTCTGCACGGCCACGTTCTAATCCTTTTTCTTCAGCTTGTTCCAAGGCATAGTCCTGTGCTAACAAGGCTTGTTCTTCGCGCATACGTAGTTGACTAAACATTTTCCTGTCCTCCTCGGACCAGCTCTTGTAGTCCGGCAGTTGATCTGCCTGGCTGATGGCTCGCTCTGGTTCTTGGGTAAAGGGCTTGTTACCGAAAAACTCCAACCATGGTTTGCGAACCTCATCTTTGCTGGTTTTTCTGTATTTTAGGTCTTATTTATGATGGTCTTTCAATAGCTCCTCAAACTCAGCTACTGACATACCCAATTGCTGGCTGGCAACCTCAGCAGTTAAAAGATGTTGGCGAACGAGATTTACTAAACCTACTTTTAATCCCTCTTCGATACCCTCTGCCCTAGCAGTTTCCAAGGCATAATCCTGAGCCAATAATGCTTGTTCTTCACGCATACGTAGTTGACTAAACATTTTTCTGTCCTCCTCGGACCAGCTCTTATAGTCCAGCAGTTGGTCTGCCTGGCTGATAGCTCGCTCAGGTTGCTGGGTAAAGGGTTTATTCCCGAAAAACTCTAACCACGGCTTGCGAACCTCGTCTTTGCTGGTTTCTCTGTATTTTTTAATTCCAAGAACGCCATCTTAACCAGATGGTTTTCCTGACCGTTAGTGCTGGTCTTATAACAGCGCTTCAAACTCCGCTACTGACATACCCAATTGTTCACTCGCGAATTCGGAAGTTAGAGCATGTTGGCGAACCATGTCCAAGAAAGCAAAGAGTTTTCCTCGTTCAATCCCCTCAGTTCGACCACGCTCCAGTCCCTGTTCTAAACCTTGTTCAATTCCCTCTGCTCGTCCACGCTCTAAACCTTTCTCCTCGGCTTGTTCCATGGCATAGTCCTGTGCTAACAAAGCTAGTTCTTCGCGCATACGTAGTTGACTAAACATTTTCCTGTCCTCCTCGGACCAGCTCTTGTAGTCCAGCAGTTGGTCTGCTTGGCTGATGGCTCGCTCTGGTTCTTGGGTAAATGGTTTATTCCCGAAAAACTCCAACCACGGCTTGCGAACCTCGTCTTTACTGGTTTCTCTGTATTTTTTTAGTTCCAAGAATGCCATCTTGACTAGATGATGTTCCTGTTCATTATTTGTGATAGTTAAGACCTCACCTGTCGTATCCTCTCGCATGCTAAAACTATGAAAAGCTTGATCATCCTGAAAGTAATTACTAGCCACAATAGCGATTGCGTAAACAGGTGCAATATGCTTGTAACTCTGGTGTGTATCACCTTCTCGCTGACGAATTTTTTCTAGATTTTGATTGACCTGACTGCACAGGTAAGCCCACAGGCGATTGATGAAAAAATTCTGATGATGCACCTGAATCTCAATAATTACTTGTGTCCCATTGTCTAACTCTGCCAAGACGTCTATACTGGTATAGAAATCCTGGGCTGAGTACGGCAGGGAAGGCAAGACATGAATATTGCTCCCCTCCAAAATAGTTACATTTTTGGCTGGTAAGTCCAACATATCGCGAATAAATTGACAAGTGATTTCTGGATTGCTAAAAATCTTCTTAGCAACCAAATCATTGGTTGGGCTGATGCCCGGATGTCTGAGAATCATCCTTTTCCTCCTTTTATTATACCACAGTTTTAAATCTAGGTTTACTAGATTCACTGCTACTATCTATTTATTCGGAAAAGAGATGAAAAAAACCTGAGAATCATCTCAGGCTTGGTCATTAAATCTTTTTCTCAATACTGAAAAGTGGAGAAAGTG
>JAWHFN010000095.1:0-6304 GCA_032565555.1 Streptococcus mitis
AGTATGGCAATAGATAGCCATATCCTGACTCTTCCATCTCATCCTTGGCCACAAAGCGCAGAGAGGCAGAGTTGATACAGTAACGGAGACCACCTAACTCCCGAGGCCCATCTGTAAAAACATGACCCAAGTGAGCATTTCCTGACCGTGAACGAACCTCGATTCGCTCCATTCCATGGCTGAGATCCTTGTAGTAGTGAATCAATTCCTTGGAAATCGGACGGCTAAAACTTGGCCAACCACAACCTGAGGCAAACTTATCCTTGGCAAAAAAGAGTGGCTCACCTGTAGTGATGTCTACATAAATTCCCTCTTCAAAGGTTTGGTCATAGGCATTGGTAAATGGAGCCTCTGTCGCAGCTTCTTGGGTGACACGATAGGATTCTTCTGATAAGCTTTCCTTTAACACCTCTTGACTAGGCTTTTCATAGTTAGAGGCATCAATCAAAGGTTTCTCAGCATCGCTCACATCGATATGACAATAACCAGAAGGATTTTTCTTAAGATAGTCTTGATGGTAGTCTTCAGCCAGAATGTAATGACGTAGTTTCTCCACCTCTACTGCAATCTTTCGCCCCAGCATACGTTCCTGCTCCTGCACCACTGTGTAGATAGTTGGCAAGTCTGCTTCATCCTGGTAATAAATCCCGGTCCGATATTGGCGACCACGGTCATTCCCTTGTTGATTAATTGACAAGGGGTCAATGACACGGAAATAATAAAGTAAAATCTCTCTAAGTGAGACTGCCTTCTCATCGTAAATCACTTGGACTGTTTCTGCATGGTCTGTTTCCTTGAGCAACTGGTAATTGGTCGTTTCGACTTGCCCATTAGCGTAGCCGACACTAGTTGCTAGTACTCCAGAAATTCGTGAAAAATATTCCTCTAGGCCCCAAAAACAACCACCTGCTAGATAAATTTCTGCCATCTTTATTTCTCCTTTATCGAGTTCTTAACTAGACTTCTTTTCAAAAAAAGGATAGGAAGCCCTCTGGTCAAGAGTTTCCCCATCCTATCTTCTATTCTTTTCTTTATTTTGCTTCTACACGAACACCTTGGGTATCAACTTTCAAGTCATGCAGTTTTCCTTTGAAGGGTTGCTTTTCCAATTCTTCCTTAATCGTTGGCATCTTGTCATGAGAAGCCAATACCATAACTGTCGGCCCAGCACCAGAGAGGTAGGTTGCATAGGCACCATTTTCTTTGGCCACTTGCTTAATCGTCGCAAATTCTCTCACCAAGTCCTGACGATAGCGCTCGTGGAAGAGATCTCCCTCGATTGCTTGACCAGCTGTCACCATGTCTCCTGCCAACAAGGCCGCAACCGCCACATTGGCGATAGAACTAGCTGCAACAGCTTCCTTGTAAGACAATTTCTTAGGCAAGACGCCACGGCTGTCTCGAGTACGCAATTCATAGTTTGGAATGTAGGCTAGGAAATCACATTCTGGGAAGTCTGCTACGATAGCAGAAACTTGTCCATCAACGGAACTTGCAATAACGAGATTACCATAAATGGCCGGAGCTACATTGTCAGGGTGTCCTTCAATCTTAGTCGCCAACTGTAATTTTTCATGGTCAGATAAGTTGAGATTTCCCAGTTGGTTAGCTAGTTCAATCCCAGCAACAATAACAGAACTGGAAGAACCCAAACCACGCGCTAAGGGAACATCACTTGTCATTTTCAAGCGTCTTGGTGGTAAATCTGGCACAATTTGCAAAGCAATTTTGAGCAAGAGATTGCGCTCGTCATGTGGAATCCATTTGCCAATCTGGTGTTCAATCAGCCACTCATCTCGTTCTTCACAGACCTCAATTTGAAGATACTTGGTTACAGCTACACCGACCGAGTCAAATCCTGGCCCGATATTGGCACTGGTTGCAGGTACAATAATCTTCATTTTATTCTCCTAGCACCTTGA
Organism: Streptococcus mitis; assembly: GCA_032565555.1. Taxonomy (GTDB): domain Bacteria; phylum Bacillota; class Bacilli; order Lactobacillales; family Streptococcaceae; genus Streptococcus; species Streptococcus mitis_DM. The sequence goes on from JAWHFN010000095.1 coordinate 1,923, forward strand.
AGGTATTCAAGAGGTCGAATTCTGAAACCTTCTTCAATTCAGCTGAGACATTTTCAAGCTGGGCTTTATTAATCTTGTGTGTAATGATGACAACACGCGCCTTGTCACCATCTTTTCCATCTTGGAGGATTTGCTTGAAGGAAATATCTTGAGCGTTGAAGATTTCAGCCAATTTCAAGACCTGACCTTTTGAGTCTGGAGCCAAGATTGAGAAGTAGTAGTTTGCCTTAACATCCTCAGGATTTGCCAAGACCAAGTCACGGCTGTATTCGTTGAAATCTTTGCCAATGGTACCATCATTCAAACGACGAACGATGCGGACAATATCTGCTACAACACTTGTTGCAGTTGGTTTTTGCCCAGCACCTGGTCCGTAGTACATAGACTCACCAATACCGATAGATTCTACAAAGACAGCATTCATTACTCCATTCACACTGGCAAGTGGATGCGCTTTAGGTAGGAAGGTTGGAGTTACTTCTGCAGCAATACCTGAAGGAGTTTCCTCGATAGAACCAACCAATTTCACTACATAACCAAGGTCTTGGGCTACAGCTACGTCTTCTGGTGTGATATTGCGAATTCCCTTGTGGGCTACATCGTCAAATGCAACCTTCATACCAAAGGCAAATTGACTCAAAATAACCATCTTATAGGCTGCATCGATCCCATCAACGTCATTTGTCGGATCGCTTTCTGCAAAACCAAGTCTTTGCGCTTCCGCAAGAGCATCATCGTAAGACCAGCCTTCTTCCACCATCTTGGTCATCATGAAGTTGGAAGTTCCGTTAACTACTCCAAGCACACGCGTGATTTTATCAGAAGCTAATGAATTTGCTAAAGTACGAAGAATTGGAATCCCACCAGCTACTGCTGCCTCGTAGTAAAGTGCTACCTTGTTAGCTTGAGCGATTTCTAACAATTCTGCACCATGGACAGCCAAAAGGTCCTTGTTAGCAGTAACAACGTGTTTGCCAGCCTCCAAGGCACGAGTGATAAAGGTTTTAGCTGGTTCAATACGCCCCATCAATTCCACTACGATGGTAATATCTTGGTCTGACAAAATGTCATCCACATTGGTTACAAAGTTAAAGTCATTCCCTGCTGCAAGCAAGCGATTCTTTTCATCTTCATCCTTGACCAATACCTTAGCAACTTCAATCTCTGAATGTGCTGATTGATTGATTTTTTCTCCATTTTCCTTTAGGAGGAAAGGCACACCACTTGCAACGGTACCAAATCCTAGTAAAGCGATTTTAACTGTCATGTTTGTCTCCTCGAAATTTTCTAATATAGCCATTATAACAGAATTTTGTGAAAATTCCTATTATAGTAAATCACTATTTCAGTCTAAAAAAGAAAAAACGAATCCCATGATTCGTCTTTCTTGATAGATGAAAATTGATTTTAAAAATTATGAACTAATCTTTTGCAGATTAATCACTGCATCGTGATTCATCAAGACTTGGCCATACTCTTGTAAGACTGAACGACTGATATCACTATCTTCCGCAAACTCGCGCATACGAGCCAACAGCCAAGCTGGATATGGACTTGGATGATTTTCAATATCCACTAAAATGGTCAAATAATAGCGCTCATTCATCTTGTAGAGTTCAGAAGTTTCCATCTCAAAAGTCACTGTCTTGGCAAAAGCCACCAAATCAGCTAACTTAGAAAAAGAAAGGATGTAGTAGATATAAGGCTCTTTCTTACTTTCAACTTCTTGTTCAGCCTGCTCCTGCTCTTCTTCCTTGGCTTCAACTTGCTCAAGAGATTGAATCGCTTCGATATCATCCTTAGTTTTGTCTGCGATGCTTTTTTCCAAGGTTTTGATAAATTCATCTGGCGACATTTGAGCCAATTCTTCCATATCTGGTAAATCCGATAAATCTTCAAAATCTAGATTTTGGTCAATCTTTGATTTGGTTACAAAGACATCGACCTTATCAGGTTTTGGAGTCACACGGAAGCTCAACATGCCTGTATCCAGAAAGCTATCAGGCATCTCTAACTCATCCAAGATAGCATAAAAGAACTCTTCTGTTTTTTCTTGAGGAACGAGAAAGTCAGCAATCTCCATGCCACGATCCATCAAATCCTCTAAAGACATCGTGATTTTCAAAGTTGTATCACTAATTTGTTTCATTTTCATTGCTAGTAACCTCATACTTTCAGTTCTATCTATTATACTAGATTTTTACGATTTTATCAAAAGAATGGAGCAAGAATGTGATATAATACTAGAGACCATTTTACAATTCAAGAAAGAAAGTACAATGAAAAATATAAAAGTTAATGCACTGGCTAGCTTACTAGTCAATGTTCTCAATATCGTTTTTCCGCTGATAACCAATCCTTATCTGACTCGGATTCTCAGCAAATCCAATTACGGTTATTTCAATACCGCAAATACCTGGGCTAGCTTTGTCATTCCTTTAGCCGCCTTTGGAATCTATAACTACGGAATTCGAGCTATCAGTAAGGTCAAGGATGATAAAAATAAAATCAACTATGTTTTCTCTAAGTTATTCTATATCTCCATTATTACATCTGTTCTAACAACAAGTATCTATTTCCTATTTATTTATCTGGATAATAGTATTGAAAATTTGAAAGAACTCTACTATATACTTGGTGTCCAGGCTCTCTTCCAATTCCTTTATATCGAGTGGATGAATGAAGCTTATGAAAATTATGCATTCATCTTATACAAAACATTGGTTATTCGTATTGCCATGTTGATCGCTATCTTCACCTTTGTAAAAACTCCAAATGATATCGTACCTTATGCAATCATCATGAGTGCAACGACAATTCTCAACTATCTACTCAGTTTTCTCTGGATTAAACGAGAAGTTTCCTTTGTTAAGATTGGTCTTGTCGAATTAGTCAAAGCATCTAAACCACTCTTGACCATGTTGCTTCTAGCTAATGCCAATATGCTCTACACCTTACTTGATAGAATGTTTATCACCAAAGGACCTGATGAAAACTACATTTCTTATTACACCATTGCTTCTAGCATCGTTATGTTGATTGCCAGTGTCCTGAGTGGAGCTATCAACGTTAGTATTCCACGTCTCGGCTACTATCTCGGTAAGAAAGACTACGAATCTTATAAAAATCTTCTAAACCAAGGAGCCGCCCTCTTTTATTTCCTTATCATTCCAACCAGTATTGGGATTATGGTATTAGGAAACTATGCTGCAGTCATCTACTCTTCTGAAAAATACCTTGAAGCTGGTATTGTGACTAGTGTCTTCGCCTTTCGTACTATCATTTGGGCCATTGAGTTAATCCTTGGTAAACAAATTATCTTCATCAACGACCACGAAAATCGTTTAACAGCCTTTTACTTTATTGGTGGCGGTGCCAATATCCTACTCAACAGTCTCTTATATTTCAATAATATTTTTGCACCAGAGTATTACATTGCTACTACTATTATTGCAGAAACTGTAGTTGTTCTACTGGAAATTTACTTTATCAAGAAACATCATCTGCTTGACTTAAAAGAAATCTTTACTACTTTAACACGCTATACTATTGTATCGCTCGGATTCATTCCGATCTATTTTGCGTTTAAATTCCTTTTCCAAATCAACTCTTATATAGTCAACCTCAATATGATACTCATGGTTCTCTCGACTGTTGCAACCTGTGGAATCTACTATCTCTTGATACTTTTTATCACAAAAGATAAAACATTCCATTATGCACTCAATCTTGCTCTTGCTAAGATTAAAAGAAATTAAAAAAATTACCTACCTATCTAAAACAAGGAATATTCCAGTAGATAGGTAGGTTATTTATTTTATCGAATTATCAAATCAAAGCAACTTGCTCATAAATTAATCAATCCAGTAATTTTTATCAGTTCCTGGATTTTGATTTTCAATAGGTGGAGGAGTCATATAGTCTTCACCAAACTCGTAAACCAAAATCTCATGGAATTTTCTAGGAATCTTCACAAGAATATTCTCATATGGCATTTCAATTGTATCGTATAACCACTCTTTCTTAATTCCACTTGGATAGTAAGAGTCATAGGTAGTACATGCAAGATCTGTAGCCTGCTCAACATCATATTGCAAAGCTAACTTCTCTAATTTTTCATTCCATTTCTGTGGAGAAGTCAGTCTAAAAATTGTAGATGCAAAATAACGTGGTAAATTTTTGACACCTCCATTATCTATTTTGACTCCTTCAAAATTCAGAGACGAAAGTCGGATAAATTGTTTATAAAGCCTCATCTTTTTTCTATCACGTTCATCTGTAACAACCCCATCGTATGGGAAAATATCAACACAAGTACCTAGAACAACCGACTTATCTAAAAGATTAGCATCTCTTCTTGTCCTCACATCATAAACTCTCAT
>JAWHFN010000096.1:0-6174 GCA_032565555.1 Streptococcus mitis
CCATTTTCAATCATATCTGGGATATGGTCAATCATAGACATGTCAACAGCTGACATTGAAAATTCTTCTGGGATTTCCCCTTTCAAACTCTTGCGTTCTTTCCCAAATGGCATATCGTAGAGGTCATATTTCCAACGGCAAGACTGAGAACAACCACCACGGTTAGCATCTCGCATACTCATGTGGTTTGAAAGAGTACAACGACCAGAGTAAGAAATACACATGGCTCCGTGGACGAAAGCTTCAATCTCAACGTCTGTACGTTTGCGGATTTCAGCTAATTCTTCCATTGAAACCTCACGCGCCAAAACGACACGTGTTAAGCCCAGTTCTTTCCAGAACTCAAGGGTTTCATAGTTAGTGGCACTTGCTTGAGTGGAAAGGTGGATTTCAAGACCTGGTGCTTCAGTCGCTGCAATCATAATCAAGGCTGGGTCAGATACGATAACTGCTGCAATCCCGATATCACGCAGTTTACGGAACCACTCACCAGCACCAGCTTCATTTCCTTCGTGCATAACCATGTTGGCAGCTACATAGACTTTGGCACCGTACTTAGCCGCAAACTGGACGCCTTCTTCCATCTGTTCAAAGGTAAAGTTACCTGCACGGCTACGAAGACCATAGGCCTGACCACCGATAAAGACAGCATCTGCCCCATACTGAACAGCTACTTTTAGCTTCTCTAAAGTCCCTGCAGGTGATAAAACCTCAGGACGTTTTAATGTTTTTGTCATGTTTTCTCCTATTTGCAATATAAAAGTTTGACGTTTTTCCTTCTCATTTTATAGTAAATAAGGGATAAAATCAAGCCTAGACAGATTGTTTTGACAATTCTAATATTTTAAGCTTTGTATAGTAATTGTTAAACTATCGAATATAAACCAATTTAACAAGTAGCCAAAAAGTCTAGAAAAGTAAAAACCAGTATCCAATGATACTGGCTCATTAAACTACATAAATTAGTCCTTAGATGACTATTCCCACTCAACTGTTGCAGGTGGTTTACTTGTAATATCATAGACGATGCGGTTAACATGATCCACTTCGTTTACGATACGTACTGAGATTTTTTGAAGCACTTCCCATGGAATTTTGGCAAAATCAGCAGTCATACCATCGATAGAGGTGATAGCACGGATTGCAATCGTGTAGTCATATGTACGACCGTCACCCATAACGCCGACTGAACGAACGCCTGTGTTAACTGTGAAGTATTGCCAGATATCGCGGTCAAGACCAGCTTTAGCTATTTCTTCACGAAGAATAGCGTCTGATTCGCGAACTGTTTCAAGTTTTTCTTCAGTAATTTCTCCCATGACACGGATAGCAAGTCCTGGGCCTGGGAATGGTTGGCGCCATACGATGTGGTCTGGCATACCAAGCTCTGTACCTAGGGCACGAACTTCATCCTTGTAAAGAGTATTGAGTGGTTCGATCAATTCAAACTGCATGTCTTCTGGAAGACCACCCACGTTGTGGTGTGACTTGATAGTTTGAGCTGTTTCTGTACCAGACTCGATAACGTCTGTGTATAAGGTACCTTGAGCAAGGAATTTCACATCTTTGAGCTTGCTTGCTTCGTCATCGAAGACATAGACAAACTCGTTACCGATGATTTTACGTTTTTGTTCTGGGTCAGAAACGCCAGCAAGTTTATCAAGGAAACGTTTAGCAGCGTCTGCTTTGACGATATTCAAACCAAACTTACCACCAAGCATGTCCATAACTTGGTCCGCTTCTCCTTTACGAAGAAGACCGTGATCCACGAAGATACAGATCAATTGATCGCCAATCGCTTTTTGGAGAAGAACTCCAACAACTGAAGAGTCAACACCACCTGATAGACCAAGAAGGACACGTTTATCACCGACAGTCTCACGGATTTTTTGTATCTGCATGTCGATGAAGTTACCCATTGTCCAGTCGCCTTTAGCATTACAGATGTTAAGGGCAAAGTTACGAAGGATATCATTCCCGTATACAGAATGACGAACTTCTGGGTGGAATTGGATACCGTAAATGTGTTTATCTGGGTTTTCGATGGCTGCGTATGGGCAATCAGCTGATGTTCCAGTACGAACAAAGTCAGCAGGAATCTCAGTAACCGCATCACCATGGCTCATCAATACAGTTTGTTCATCAGGTGTTGATTCAAAAAGCGCTGATGGTGTGTGAGTTAGGGTTGATTGACCGTATTCACGATTTCCAGCATCACCTGCAGGAACAACTTTTCCTCCAAGTTTATGGGTCAACAACTGCATACCATAACAGATTCCCAAAATAGGAATTCCGAGTTCGAAGATTTCTGGGTCAATATCAAATGAACCATCTTCGTATACAGAGTTTGGACCACCTGAAAGGATAATTCCCACAGGATTGATTTCACGAACTTCAGCAGCTGAAATTTTATGGCTTTTTAGTTCTGAAAAAACACCAATCTCACGGATACGGCGTGAAATCAGCTGGTTGTATTGGCTACCATAGTCCAATACGATGATTTTTTCTACATCTTGCAAATCAGTTGAAATGTTGCTCATCTTTTTCCTTTCTCAAAAGAAATATCTTTTTTCAATATTCTATCACAAATAAGGGCGAATTACCAACTAAACAAGGCGAAGATTGACTTTTTCTAGTTTATTGAGGTACAATAGAGAAAAGATAGAAATGAAGTGAAAAATATGCTACCTGCTTATATGAAAATCCATGATCAGATTAAAAAGGATATTGACGAACATCGTTGGGCCATTGGTGAGAGACTTCCCAGTGAACGAGACTTAGCAGAGCAGTTTGCGGTCAGTCGCATGACCCTCCGCCAAGCCGTATCTCTATTAGTCGAAGAAGGTGTCTTAGAGCGCCGCGTAGGAAGTGGCACCTTTGTTTCTAGTACTCGGGTACAAGAAAAGATGCGAGGGACAACCAGTTTTACTGAAATTGTTAAGTCCCAAGGTAAAGTTCCCTCTAGCCAACTCATTTCCTACAGAAAAACCATTCCCAATGAACAGGAAGTTGCCAAGCTAGGAATTTCTCCTACCGAAAATATTATCCGAATGGAACGTGTTCGCTATGCCGACCAAGTTCCTCTGGTTTATGAAGTTGCTTCTATTCCTGAAAAATTCATTAAGGACTTTAAAAAAGAAGAAATCACCAGTCATTTCTTCCAAACCTTGCAAAAACATGGCTACCGTATTGGTAAATCACAGCAGACCATCTATGCTCGTCTTGCTAAGGAAAAAATTGCTCACTATTTGGAAGTTGAAAAAGGACATGCTATTCTTGGTTTAACTCAGGTTTCCTACCTAGAAGATGGTACTGCTTTTGAATACGTAAAAAGTCAGTATGTAGGCGAACGCTTTGAATTTTATCTTGAAAATAATTAGATTACTATGCAAAAACTCTCTGTCACGGACAAAGAGTCTTTTTATTTTTCTAAGAGTAAATCTTTCAAAGAAATCAAAGTTACAGCAAACAATATCATTGCCATACCAAGAAAATCAATGGGATAAAACTGTTCATTCATAATTAGGAAGGCAAAGAAAACCGCCGAGATTGGCTCAATTGAAGCCAACAAACTTGACTTAACCGGTCCAATCAAACTGGTTCCTTTAAGGAAAGCTGTATAGGCAAAGACAGTCCCGATAAGAATAATGCCCGCAAAAGCGAGGAGAAAATCAAGACTAGTTGGGATAACAGTCTGTAGAACTCCTGTAAAAGGAAGAGCGACCAAACCTGCTATGACCATTCCCACACCAATGACCAAACTACTCCCCCACTTCTTAATCAAGGATATGGGCAAAATGATATAAAGTGCGTAAGTCAGAGCAGAAAAGAGACCCCAGAACAGGCCTGCAGGTGTCATGGATAACTGGTCAAGTTGCCCATAGGTCGCAATGAGGAAGGTCCCTCCAATGGCTAATATGATGGAAATAATCTCTGCCAGGGTCGGTGCCACCTTATCCTTGATACAGCTATAAATCAAAATCCCGACAGGACAAACATACTGAAGCACTGTCGCGGTACCTGCATTGGTCTCCTGAATAGCAGTTAGATAGGCAAATTGATTGAGGAAGAGGCCAATCAGAGCAAAAATAAGAAGAGACAGCAAACTCTTTCTATCCTTTAAAAAGGCCAGCATTCTATCCTTTGCAGTAACATAAGCCAAGAGCATGAGAATCCCGCCAGCGATTAAAAGTCGTAAGTTAGTCAAGACCAAAGCTGAAATTCCGTGTGCCATCAGGTATTGGCCACTCGTTCCTGACAAGCCCCAAGCAATACCAGCCACAACTGTTAGTAAAGTCCCTTTTAAAATATTTGACATGTCTCTCCTTACTCTTCTTTGCGAATCAAGTCCATCACTTGATTACGGTCTACAATCCATTGAGCCCTCTCATCCTTTTCATAGGTACGATTCGATAGGAAAATAGCCGCTTCTTGCTTCTGACGATTCCACATGATAAAGGTACCCGTATAGCCCGTATGGTCTAGCCAATCACCTTCCAAATTCCATGCCAAAGAACGTTCCTTGTCATCCAAAGGAGAAAAATTTTGACTCAAGTCTCTTGCAAAATCATCTGCTAAATAGTGTTCTAAAAAGATTTGTAAATCCTTTACAGTCGAAAACAAACCAGCACTCCCTGCATGTCTGCCCAGGAGGCGAGCCTTGGGATCATGTACCAGACCTGCCTCTACACCTCTGACTGTTGGAACAGCAAGCTCAACAGGACCAAACTTGGTTTCCGTCATTCCCCAAAGATTCCAGACTTGTTCTTGTAAAATCACATCCAAGTCTTGATTAAAGATTCTTTCCAAAATAAAGCCCAAAAGCAAAAAATGGACATCCGAATAAAGAAAGGCTAGCTGACTTCGTCTGTTGAGATGAAACATCGCTTTCTTTAATTCAGGGGCTGTTAAAAGAACACGATTAGGAATAAAAGGATCAAGGTCTGTTGCATGAGTCAAGAGCTGGCGAATAGTGATGTCTGGATAGTCACTCTCAGGTAAAAAATCGGTTACTGATCTATCAATATCTAATTGACCTTTGTCCCACAAGAAGGTAAAAACAGTGCCAACCCCAACAACCTTGCTGACACTAGCTAGGTCATAAAGCAGTCCTGCCTCAGTATCCAAGCCATGTTCTGGGTCACTCTGGCCTACATAGACCTCCGTCCATTGATTGTCCTTAAAATACGCAAAAGAGGCTCCGGGATAAATCCCTGCCTCGATTTGTTCTTCTATTTTTTTAATAATCTTGGTCCACTTCATACTTCTTCAAACCACAATTCAACATTATTTCTATCTTTTCCAAGGAAGAATTTTTCAGACTTAGGAATAAAATATTCTGTAGACTCAAACTTCTGGCGCAGACTTACTAAATCTAATTCATTGACCAAGAACTTGAGCATAGACAAGTCCCAGGTAACCGTACTGTCCACAGTCAGATCCTGCCCCTGAGCTGGAATAAAATCAAGGGATTCTCCAACTTCAGATGGCTCCAAGAAACTATCAACATCAGTTGGGAGGTGTAATTCCATAGAAATTTCAAATTTACTTAAAGAAATTGACTCCAGATCTGTTTGAAATTCTGGCTTTTCTTCTACTTCTACTAGACTTGCTCTGTCATCTTCTGCATGAATCAAAACCAAATCATTTTCGGGTGAAAAAATCTCAAAAGCGTAGCCATTTTGACCTTTATATAATTGATGAATCGAATCTGTTTTAGCTAATAAGGCCTCGATTTCTAAGGGATTTTCCACCTTGACAATCAATCTAGCCAGTTTTTTTCTTCCCTCTACCTTACGAGTGCGCATACTTGGAGCTTCTTCTAAAACCAGCTTTTCTAAACCTGTTTGATCACCTAGTGACAGAAAGGCTGACTCTTCTAATAAGGCCTTCATGCCAAGGGTTCCTATATAAAATGTTTCATTTAATTTTCTATTATTAACTTTTAAAGTAGGAATAATCCGTACAATCTGATTTACATTCATAAATTCCTCCATCACTTTTTATTTTATAGGATTTTAGAATTTTTTACAAGATATTATGCTCAAATTTACCAATTTTCACCTCATTAAAAAATTTTCGTAACTTCTCAAAGTAACTTCCACCTCTCTCCCAAAACTGGAAGTTAGTCTCAGACGACGAATGATGCTAGAATTAAGTCTGAGACTTTTCGTA
>JAWHFN010000097.1:0-6150 GCA_032565555.1 Streptococcus mitis
ACCACCGATAACAACTACACCTTCAATTCCGTGTTTTTTCAATTGCTCAATCCCTTTAAGTTGCCCTTCAAGTTGAGCGAACTCTGGGTAACGAGCTGAGTGAAGGAAAGTACCACCACGAGAAATGATGTCTCCTACTGAAGCTGCATCTAGGGGATGAATTTCACCGGCAACCATACCAGCATATCCGTCATAGATACCAAACACTTCCATTCCTTCTGAAATTGCTTGACGAACAACTGCGCGGATAGCAGCGTTCATACCAGGGGCGTCTCCACCACTAGTCAAAACAGCAATACGTTTCATATTGGTTATGCTCCTTTTTCTTTTAACATTCTTATTGATTATACCACATTTGATTTTAAAATTCTTCTATTTTCCGTATTTTTAGCGATAAATCGTTTTCATAACCATTTCATTCAATTTCGCTTCTAATTCATTGGATTTAGCTACAAAATGATGGGGAGAAACGATTGTTTTCTGTTCCTCTTCATACCTGATGATGACTGGGATTGGGCCTTTATATTGGTCTAAAATACGTGAAATTTCTTGATCCGAATCATGATTCTTCACCTGTATCCAAAAGCGTTCAGCAACTGCTTCTCTTATTTCTTGTGCAATCATTTGCAAACGGCCATCACGTGACTGGATTTTTCCTTTTATATAGTAGAAGGCTCCCTCTTTTATTTCCTGCCCAACCTGTCGATATAAGTCTGAAAAGAGAGTAACATCCAATTTTTTCTTACTGTCATCTACCTGTAAGAAAGCCATGTTTTCGCCCTTTTTGGTACGAATTACTTTTATTTTCTGAACTTCAACCAAAATAATAGCGTAGCTATTTTCTGACAAATTCCCAATTGGGGTAATCGGGTAAATAGCCTTACTTGCAATAGCTTGTAGGGGATGCTTACTGACACCTATCCCTAAAAGTTCTTGTTCCATATAGAATTTTTCTTGCTCTGTCCAATCTTCCGATTCCTGCCAACTATAAATAGTATCTCCAAACAAACTTCCCAACTCTTTTACAAATTCAAATAGATTAGCTATGTTATTAAATACTTTTTGACGATTTTTTTCAAATGAATCAAAAAGACCGACTTTTACCAAAGGTTCTAGCAGAGGAAGTTTCAGATAATTCTCAGGTAATTTAGCTATAAAATCTTCAATGTTAGAATAAGGTCTATGTTCAATAATCCAAAGAGCCAAATCCTTGCTGAGTCCCTTAATCGATTTCAAACCTAGATAGATAGACTTGTTGGCAATTTTATCGTGATAGGGAATAGTATTGATGGACAATGGGGCTACTTCAAAACCTGCTTCAAGTGCATCTATTAAGTAATCACTGTTGGCAGAATTCAACATAACCTGATAAAAAATGGCTGGATAATGCGTTTTGAAATAAGCCAACTGGAAGGCCAAGGCTGAGTAGGCATAGGCATGAGATCTATTAAATCCATAACCTACAAACTTCTCCATGACATCAAAGACCTGCTCTGCCTTTTCCGCAGTATGACCAGCATCTAATGAACCTTGAATAAAAGAAGCCCTCATCTCATGCATGGCAGAGGCATCCTTTTTCCCCATAGCCCGACGCAAAATATCGGCTTTCCCAAGACTAAATCCGGCAAACCGCTGAGCTACCTGCATAACCTGCTCCTGATAGAGCATGATACCATAGGTTGGAGCCAAAATATCCTCCAGTACTGGATCTAGAATAGTCACTTCTTCCTGCCCATGCTTTCTTGCCACAAAATTATTGATATAGTCACTAGCACCTGGCCTATTTAGGGAAGTAGTCGCTACGACATCTTCAAAACAGACTGGTTGAACACGTTTGAGCAAGCGAATGGCACCAGGTTGCTCAAATTGAAAGATACCTTTTGTATTGCCAGAAGCAAAAAGAGCTAGCGTTTCTTTGTCTTCCAAATCAATTTCTTCTATTTTCAGATGAATACCTTCTGATTCAGCAAGCAACTCTTGCATCTTCTGGACAAAGGTCAAATTTCGTAGTCCCAGAAAGTCCATTTTCAAAAGCCCACTAGCTTCAACTCCATGAGCATCATATTGAGTCAGTGGAATTTCATCACCATGCTTCAGAGGTATGTAGTTGGTCAAATCTTGGTCGCTAATCACAACACCAGCTGCATGGACAGAGGTTTGTCTTGGATAGCCCTCGATCTTGCAGGCAATTTCAAAGGCTTTTTGGTATTCTAACTTACTATTGATTTGCTGACGAAACTGTAGGTTCCCTTCATAGGCTGACTTAAGATTATCACGAAAACTGATTTTCTTGGTAATTGCAGATAATTCATACTCTGGCACACCAAAGCGTTTCAAGACATCTCGTAGAGCTTGCTTGGCTCCAAAGGTTGAAAAAGTAACGATTTGAGCCGCATGTTTACTGCCATATTTATTGCCAACATACCTGATAAAATCTGGACGATAAATATCAGGAATATCAATATCAATATCAGGCATGGTATAGCGTTCACGATTGAGAAAGCGTTCAAAAATCAGATTTTTCTCTACTGGGTCAATCCCTGTAATGTCTAAAGCATAGGAAACCAAGCTACCAACTGCGGAACCTCGCCCCATTCCCATATAATAGCCATTCGAACGTCCAAAACGCAGCAAATCCCAGACAACCAAGAAATAATCATCAAAGCCCATATCATGAATAACAGCCAATTCTTGGTCTAGACGGTCTTGATATTCTTTACTAGTCAACCCCTTCTGAGCAAGCCCAAGCTCAGCGCGTTCTCTCAACTCTTCTACTGCTGGCCTTGCTGGATTAAAACGAGGCAATTTTAGACTAGTATCCAAGTCGTAAGAAATACCTGAAATAAGCTTTTCTAAATTGTCCAAGGCTTGCGGAAAACGTTCTAGGAATAATTTTTCTAAAGAACTTGCTGATATAAAGACATCTTGTCGCGAGCGCAATGGAACTTCTCTAAGCGGTAGGTTTTCTTTAATTGCTGTTAATACTTGTAGAACTTCTCTATCCTTACTTTCAAATGTATTGACCCGATAGAGGGGCAAGATTGGATGATGAAATTCGCTGGCTAGTGTTTCCGGATAAACCCCTATATAGTAATCACAGCCTAAATTTAACAACTCCAGTCCATCAAAATAAGGCACAATTACCGCAATATCCTCCAGGTACTGAGATAAAACTGACCAATTTTTCTCCCCCTGCATCTTGGCTGTTGAAAGCTTCATCAACTGCTGATAGCCCACACTAGATAGAGCTAAAAAGCGCAGATTCACTTCCTGAGCACCCACAAATACAGTCATTTCAAGCCCTAATAAAGGATGAATGCCATATTTTTTTGTAACCTCTAGAAAGTCAAAAGCACCATAAAGATTATCAATATCCATCATAGCCAGATGAGTGTAGCCGAATTCTTTAGCTGCTCTCACATACTTTTCAATCGAAATGACGCTCTCCATAAAACTATAGACTGTTTTTGTATCTAGTTGTGCGATCAATTTACACTTCTCCTCTATCCTTCTCACTATATTATACCATTTTCAAAAAGAGAAAGACAAAAGCAATGACTCCTATCTCTATTTTATCCTTAAAGTAAAAATTTTATCCTTAAAGTAAAATTTTTTGAACGAAAAAAGCAAAAATACATTTAAAGAATCAAATGATCCGGTAATTTTTTTACTTTTTTATCCCAAGAAGTGAATATATCTTTTAAAACAGAAAGACACATCCACTTAATCTGTTTACTATGATAACTTGTTTTGAACTATAGAGTTGTACCTGTTTTTCATATAAATAATATTCATTATTCTTTAATTAATTTCTTTCTCACTTAATGATTCCCTTTCTCCTATTTTTTTGATATAATAACCTTAATTATTATTTTACAAGGAGGTTTTATGCGCTTTAATCAATTCAGCTATTTATCACTTCCAAGAGATACTATTTTATATGAATTAAAAAAGTATGGATTTGATTTTCCATCTGAGTCAACAAATAAAAAGATATTGGAGTCTTTTCTAAGTCGTTTCTTTTTCACTTATCAAGACACCAACTACCCACTTTCCATCCTAGCAGCTGATAAAAAAACAGACCTGCTAACATTTTTTCAATCAGAAGATGAACTGACAGCAGATATTTTTTATACTGTTGCTTTTCAACTTTTAGGCTTTTCTTATTTGATTGACTTCGAAGACAGTGAATCTTTTCGTAAAGAGACTGGATTTCCTATTGTATACGGTGACTTGATTGAAAATCTCTATCAGTTACTCAATACTCGCACCAAAAAGGGAAATACTCTTATCGACCAACTTGTTAGTGATGGTCTTATTCCGGAGGATAATGACTACCACTACTTTAACGGCAAGAGTTTAGCAACTTTTTCCAGCCATGATGTTATTCGAGAAGTGGTCTACGTTGAGTCTCGTGTCGATACTGACCAAAAAGGTCTACCAGACTTAGTCAAGGTCAGCATTATTCGTCCACGTTACGAGGGGCAAATCCCTGCCATCATGACAGCAAGTCCTTATCATCAGGGAACAAATGACAAGGCTAGTGACAAGGCTCTCTACAAGATGGAGGGCGAGCTTGAGGTTAAACCTGCTTATAAGATTGAACTAGAGGAACCTCAACTCAATCTCGTCCACCCCCAAGGTCAAGCTGAGCTTGTGTCAGAAGCTGAGGAAAAGCTAACGCACATCAATGCTAGCTATACACTCAACGACTACTTCCTCCCACGAGGTTTTGCCAATCTCTATGTGTCAGGTGTTGGTACCAAAGACTCTACTGGTTTCATGACTAACGGAGACTATCAACAAATCGAAGCTTATAAAAATGTCATTGACTGGCTCAATGGTCGTTGCCGTGCCTTTACCGACCACACGCGCCAGCGTCAAGTCAAGGCTGACTGGTCAAATGGAAAAGTAGCCACAACTGGACTTTCTTATCTAGGTACCATGTCCAATGGTCTTGCGACTACAGGAGTCGATGGTTTAGAGGTTATCATTGCCGAGGCAGGCATTTCTTCGTGGTACAACTACTACCGTGAAAACGGTCTGGTGACTAGCCCTGGTGGTTATCCAGGCGAGGACTTTGACTCCCTGGCTGAACTAACCTACTCACGTAATCTCTTGGCTGGCGACTATATTCGTGGCAATGAAGCTCACCAATCTGACTTAGAAAAAGTAAAAGAACAACTGGATCGCAAGACCGGCGACTATAACCAGTTTTGGCATGATCGCAACTATCTGCTCAATGCCCATAATGTAAAAGCAGAGGTTGTCTTTACCCACGGTTCACAGGATTGGAATGTCAAACCACTTCATGTTTACCAGATGTTCCATGCTCTTCCTGCTCATATAAATAAGCACCTCTTTTTCCATAATGGTGCCCATGTGTACATGAACAACTGGCAGTCCATTGACTTCCGTGAGTCCATGAACGCCTTGTTGACAAAGAAATTACTGGGACAAGATACAGATTTCCAACTTCCTACTGTTATCTGGCAGGACAATTCAGCTCCTCAGACTTGGTTATCACTTGATAACTTCGGTAGGCAAGAAAACTTTGAAACCTTCTCACTTGGTCAAGAAGAGAAAGTCATTCAAAACCAGTACTCAGATAAAGATTTTGAGCGTTATGGTAAGACCTACCAGACCTTCAATACAGAACTCTATCAAGGGAAAGTCAATCAGATTACTATTGACCTTCCTGTAACCAAAGATCTTCACTTGAACGGTCGTGCCCAACTCAATCTTCGTATCAAATCCAGTACAAATAAGGGGCTCTTATCTGCACAACTGCTTGAATTTGGACAGAAGAAATACCTACAACCTTATCCAGCTATTTTAAGTGCTAGAACCATTGATAATGGACGCTACCATATGTTGGAAAATCTCTGTGAATTACCATTTAGACCAAATGCACAACGAGTCGTGACAAAAGGTTACCTCAATTTACAAAATAGAAATGATTTATTGTTAGTAGAGGATATTAAGGAAAATGAATGGATGGACATCCAATTTGAACTACAACCTACTATTTACAAGTTAAAAGAAGGAGATACTCTTCGTTTAGTCCTCTATACTACTGACTTTGAAATCACAATCCGTGATAATACCGCTTACCAGCTGACTGTTGATCTTGAACAGTCTACTCTTATC
>JAWHFN010000098.1:0-6126 GCA_032565555.1 Streptococcus mitis
GGATAGGACATCTGAATATTCCATCCTTTAATCTCAGCGACTTTGTTGATAATGTCAACATCAATTCCTTTATAAGTTTGATCTGAATCTTTAAACTCAAAAGGTGCATAGGCGGTATCAGAAACAATCTTAATCGTTTCAGCTTTCGCAATACCTAATGAGAAAATTGGGAATAAAATTAGCAAAAATGCTAGAAATTTTTTCTTCATTTTTAGTCTCCTTTTCCGAATATTTTTCCATTATATCAGAAAAAGTAAAAAAAGGCAAATTTTTATATTTCTGTGTCAGAAAATATAACATTGTTTTTTCCTTTTCTTTCTTGAATTGCTACTATAAAGTGCTATAATAATAGTATATGATAGAAGAAAAGAGGACAGGGATATGAAGAACAAAAGAATATTTAAAGACTTCCAAGCTTCAAAAATGAGTTTAAACATTTACACAAGCCCCTTGTTAGCCTTTGCTTTTGTCTTCATAGGAGAGTTTGTGGCTTTTACTTTATATGGTATTAGTTTCTTAGCTCTTATCGGACTTGCTAGAAATTTTGGAGAGACTGGTCAAAATCTTGCTACCTACTTGCAGACCTTGCAGCAGAGCTTGATGGATAAAACAAGTGACTTTCATTTAATTTTAGATTTACTGGCCTTTGGTTTTATACTCAACACTGTGTTCAGATGGACTAAAAAAGTTGAGAAAAGACCTATTCGAACCTTGGGATTTTATAGAGAAAATTTCCTCAGCAGTCTTCTGAAAGGATTTGGCCTAGGTTTGGCACTTTTTCTTCTGACCTTGTTAGGTTTGGTGGCCTTGGGGCAATATCGTTTTGAGTCTATTCACTTAAATCCTTATTCTCTTATCTTTGTTGTCTTTACTATCCCATTTTGGATTTTACAGGGGACAACAGAAGAAGTGGTGTCCCGTGCTTGGCTCCTTCCCCAATTGGCCTCAAGAACCAATCTAAAACTTGCTGTTCTTATATCTAGCCTGTTCTTTACCCTGCTTCATATGGGCAATTCTGGTCTCACACCTCTATCTCTAGTGAATCTCTTCTTATTTGGAGTTGCCATGTCACTTTACCTCCTCAAAACAGATACAGTTTGGGGTGTTGCAGGTATTCATGGCGCCTGGAATTTTGCTCAGGGTAATCTCTTTGGGATTTTAGTTAGTGGTCAACCATCAGGAACGTCACTGATGACCTTTTTACCACAAGGCAATCAAGACTGGCTATCAGGTGGTTCTTTTGGGATTGAAGGTTCTATCATGACAAGTTTAGTCTTGTTACTGCTGATTGTCTATCTCGCTTACCAATTAAAGAAAGAAAATGAAAGGATGTGACTTCGGTCCGTCCTTTTCTTCGTGAAAATGTTACAAGTATGCTAAAATAGGAATAGCACATGGAGAGAGGATTCTTATGATTAACCGCATTACAGATAATCAATTTAAACTAGTATCAAAATATCAACCATCAGGAGATCAACCCCAAGCTATCGAGCAGTTGGTAGATAATATCGAGGGTGGAGAAAAAGCTCAGATTCTGATGGGGGCGACTGGAACAGGGAAGACCTATACCATGAGTCAGGTCATTTCCAAAGTTAATAAACCAACTCTGGTCATTGCCCATAACAAGACTCTTGCAGGTCAGCTCTATGGGGAGTTCAAGGAATTTTTCCCTGAGAACGCTGTTGAATATTTTGTATCTTACTATGATTATTACCAACCTGAGGCCTATGTCCCTTCTAGCGATACCTATATTGAAAAGGATAGCTCTGTCAATGACGAGATTGACAAACTCCGCCACTCTGCTACTTCAGCCCTTTTGGAGCGTAATGATGTTATTGTCGTGGCCTCAGTCTCTTGTATCTATGGTTTGGGTTCGCCCAAGGAATACGCTGATAGTGTCGTTAGTCTCCGTCCAGGTCTTGAAATTTCTCGTTATAAACTCTTAAATGACTTAGTTGACATCCAGTTTGAGCGAAATGATATTGATTTCCAACGTGGAAGATTTCGCGTTCGTGGGGATGTAGTGGAGATTTTCCCAGCTTCCCGTGATGAACACGCTTTTCGAGTAGAATTTTTTGGAGATGAAATTGACCGTATCCGTGAGGTTGAGGCCCTGACTGGTCAGGTCTTGGGAGAAGTGGATCATTTGGCGATTTTCCCTGCGACTCACTTTGTGACCAATGACGACCACATGGAAGTTGCCATTGCCAAGATTCAAGCAGAGTTAGAGGAGCAGTTAGCTATCTTTGAAAAGGAAGGTAAATTGCTAGAAGCCCAGCGATTGAAACAGCGAACAGAGTATGATATTGAAATGCTGCGTGAGATGGGCTATACAAATGGGGTTGAAAACTATTCACGTCACATGGATGGTCGTAGCGAAGGTGAACCTCCTTATACGCTTCTCGACTTCTTCCCAGATGATTTCTTAATCATGATTGACGAGAGTCACATGACCATGGGGCAAATCAAGGGCATGTACAATGGTGACCGCTCGCGTAAGGAAATGCTGGTTAATTATGGTTTCCGTTTGCCGTCTGCCTTGGATAATCGTCCTCTCCGTCGTGAAGAGTTTGAAAGCCATGTGCATCAGATTGTTTACGTTTCGGCGACACCTGGTGACTATGAGAATGAACAGACCGAGACAGTGATTGAGCAAATCATTCGTCCGACAGGGCTTTTGGATCCTGAGGTGGAAGTCCGTCCGACTATGGGACAGATTGATGACCTCTTAGGTGAAATCAATGCCCGTGTTGAAAAGAATGAGCGTACCTTTATCACAACCTTGACCAAGAAAATGGCAGAGGATTTAACCGACTATTTTAAAGAAATGGGCATTAAGGTCAAGTACATGCACTCGGATATCAAGACTTTAGAGCGGACAGAGATTATCCGTGACCTGCGTTTGGGTGTCTTTGATGTCTTGGTCGGAATCAACCTGCTCCGTGAAGGAATTGACGTTCCTGAAGTTAGCTTGGTTGCCATTCTCGATGCTGACAAGGAAGGCTTCCTAAGAAATGAGCGTGGTCTCATCCAGACCATTGGGCGTGCCGCCCGTAACAGTGAAGGTCATGTCATCATGTATGCGGACACCGTTACCCAGTCTATGCAACGTGCCATCGATGAAACTGCTCGCCGTCGCAAAATCCAGATGGCTTATAATGAAGAGCATGGTATCGTGCCTCAGACAATCAAGAAAGAAATCCGTGACCTGATTGCTGTGACCAAGGCAGTTGCTAAGGAAGAAGACAAGGAAGTCGATATCAATAGCCTCAACAAACAAGAGCGCAAAGAACTGGTCAAGAAACTAGAGAAACAAATGCAAGAAGCCGTCGAAGTGCTTGACTTTGAACTAGCAGCTCAGATTCGTGATATGATGCTGGAAGTAAAGGCATTGGATTAGGGGAATAGTATGATTTATTTAAGAAAGTTAAAGAAAGAAGATTTGATGTCTTTATGGGAAATGGCTTATTCACACCTTAATCCAGTCTGGAAACAGTATGATGCTCCCTATTATGATGATTATCAGTATTTTTCAAATTTTAAAGAATTCGAACTACAAAAATCAGAATCCATTTTAAGCAACTCAAATCGCCTTGGTATTTTTGTTGATGATAAACTAGTTGGGACTGTTTCGCGTTATTGGGTATGTAAAGAAACAAGATGGATGGAATTGGGAATTGGTATTTATGATAAAAAATTCTGGAACACTGGTATTGGGAAAATTGCTATGTTGCAGTGGATAGATAGGACGTTTCAGGATTACTTGGAGTTGGAGCATCTTGGTTTAACAACTTGGTCAGGAAATTTTGGTATGATGAAATTGGCTGAAAAATTAAGAATGAAAAAAGAAGCTCATATTCCAAAAGTTCGTTATTATCAAGGTGTTTATTATGATAGTATTAAATACGGCATTTTGAGAGAAGAATGGGAGGAAGCAAATGGTCATCACTGTCAAACAGATGGAAACTCCTGAAGAGATAGAAGGTAAATCCCTTGTTCACTGGCAAACGTGGAAAGAGGCTTATGATGACCTTTTGCCTGCAGAATTTCAGGAGACAATGACATTAGAAAGATGTCGATTCTTTAGTCAAAAGTATCCAGAAAATACATTGATTGCGATGGATGATATAAAGGTAGTTGGTTTTATCAGTTATGGTAACTTTCGTGATGAGACTATTCAAGCTGGTGAAATCATTGCTTTATATGTTTTAAAAGACTATTACGGAAAAGGCATTGCACAAAAGTTAGTGAAAGCAGCTTTGACTGCTCTGGATCATTTTTCTGAAATTTTCTTATGGGTATTGAAAGATAATAAGCGAGCCATTGCTTTCTATCAAAAAATGGGTTTTACTTTTGATGGACAAGAAAAGATACTTGAACTTGGAAAGCCCATAAAGGAAAAACGGATGGTATTCTATTCTAAATAATTCTAAAAAGTAAAAGCTAATGGTACTGGTACCAAGTCTAAAAATTTAATAAATTAGAAAGTGAGTAAATTTATGTCCCGTTCCCAATTAACGATTTTAACCAATATTTGTCTGATTGAAGATCTCGAAACTCAGCGGGTGGTTATGCAGTATCGCGCTCCTGAAAACAATCGCTGGTCTGGTTATGCCTTTCCTGGAGGTCATGTTGAAAATGGTGAGGCTTTTGCAGAGTCTGTCATTCGTGAAATCTATGAAGAAACAGGATTGACTATCCAAAATCCTCAACTGGTAGGCATTAAAAATTGGCCACTAGATACAGGTGGGCGCTATATTGTCATTTGTTATAAGGCGACTGAGTTTACTGGAACTCTTCAATCTTCAGAAGAGGGAGAAGTTTCTTGGGTGCAAAAAGACCAGATTCCAAACTTGGATCTGGCCTATGATATGTTACCCTTGATGGAGATGATGGAAGCTCCGGACAAATCTGAATTTTTCTACCCTCGCCGTACAGAAGATGATTGGGAGAAGAAAATCTTCTAGTCTTTTACTAAATAACCGAGCTGATCCAAGGCCTCCTCGATATAGTGGAGGTCTTGTTGTGTTTCAGCTTCGACTAGGTGGTAATGGATGCCATCTGTTAATTCAGACAATGGTCTAAAGTCAGAATGCTCGACTTGTTCAAGAAAGTGCTGAACATCTCGGCGACAAGACAGTTTAAGCAAGGTTTCGATTTCTCCATAAACGGGATGGTCAATCAAGGTATTTTGAACACGTCCACCATTATCAACGATAGCGAGGAGTTCCTGCCCGATTTCTTCAACTTCATGTTTGACTTTGAAAAGTTTGTGTACATAAGGGTTGGTATCGATTTGCTTATAGACGTAGCCACGATTGGTGGATAGGATAGGAGCACCATCGGCTCTCAAAATTGCAATGTCCTGTACAATGACCTGACGTGTGACATGAAAGTGCTCAGCTAATCTTTGGCCATTAAGGGCTTTAGGAGCTTCTTTCAAGAGTTGGAGCAGGGCTTGTTTGCGATCTTTTGTCATAGTTTTTCCTTTTAACGGCGTTTTCGAAGCACTTTATAGACAGCTAGTGCTAATGTATAGTCTACCATACTATGGATAATTGTGCCAAATCCAACTAGTACAAATAGAACATAAAACATATTTTCTACATTGGTACCGGAAGTTGCGTAAAAAACGACACAGGCTAATACTTCAGCAAGGGCATGGATAAGCGCTAAAACAAAGTTAAAAATCCAGGAAGATTTTGGTTTATCTAGGGTATCGGGGAATTTTTGTAGGTAAAGAGCCCCCAAAGTCCCAAAAAAGATATGGGAAAAAGCTCGAAAAACGATAACCATGGGATAGCCAGCCATCAAAAATCCGAAACTAGAAGCTAGGATGACAAAAACAGCCATCAAGGGCGATAAGAACATGGCAATAAAAATAGCGATGTGGCTTCCTAAAGTATAGGAAGCAGGTGGAATGACGATCTTGAAAGGCATAACAATTGGAATCAAAATTGCAATAGCCGTTAAGAGGGCAGTCATTGTCATAAATTGTGTCTTTTTCCGTGTGTTCATAAGAATCTCCTTTTAACTGTATATACACTAGTATAGTATAATAAACAAGACAATAAATCAAGGATTTACTTAAGTTTATAGGCCATTTTAAATTAAATATTGGTAAAG
>JAWHFN010000099.1:0-6119 GCA_032565555.1 Streptococcus mitis
GGATTGACTCTGTCAGTGAGGAAATCATCATGAATACGCTGAGAGATCTGAAAAAAGCTGGTAAGACGGTTCTCATCGTTCACCACGACCTCAGCAAGGTTCCCCACTACTTCGATCAAGTCTTACTTGTCAATCGAGAAGTGATCGCCTTTGGTCCGACCAAAGAAACCTTTACCGAAACCAATCTCAAAGAAGCTTACGGTAATCAACTCTTTTTCAATGGAGGTGACCTATGATTGCAGAATTTATCAATGGATTGCAAAAATTCCATTTCCTACAAAATGCCTTGATAACAGCTATTGTCGTCGGGGTCGTAGCTGGAGCTGTGGGATGTTTCATCATCCTACGCGGGATGTCACTCATGGGAGATGCCATTTCACATGCTGTCTTGCCAGGTGTAGCCCTCTCCTTCATCTTGGGCGTTGACTTCTTTATCGGAGCCATTGTCTTTGGATTGCTAGCTGCTATCATCATTACCTACATCAAGGGGAACTCGATTATCAAAAGCGATACCGCCATCGGCATTACCTTTTCTTCTTTCTTAGCCCTCGGTATCATCTTGATTAGTGTCGCTAAAAGTTCAACTGACCTTTTCCATATCCTTTTTGGTAATATCCTAGCCGTCCAAGATACGGATATGTTTATTACTATGGGTGTTGGGGCAGTCATTCTCTTGTTAATCTGGATTTTCTTCAAGCAACTCTTGATAACTTCCTTTGATGAACTCTTGGCTAAAGCCATGGGGATGCCTGTCAATTTCTATCACTACCTTCTCATGGTACTCTTGACTCTCGTGTCTGTGACAGCCATGCAAAGTGTCGGAACTATCCTGATTGTAGCCATGCTGATTACCCCAGCTGCAACTGCTTATCTGTATGCTAATAGCCTGAAAAGTATGATTTTCCTTTCCTCAACCTTTGGAGCTACTGCTTCCGTTTTGGGACTCTTTATCGGTTATAGCTTTAACGTTGCGGCAGGTTCTAGTATCGTGCTCACAGCTGCTAGTTTCTTTCTCATTAGCTTCTTTATCGCACCAAAACAACGATATTCGAAACTGAAAAATAAACATTTGTTAAAATAAGGGGTAAAGCCCCAATAAATTGGAGGATCTAATGAAAAAATTAGGTACATTACTCGTTCTCTTTCTTTCTGTCATCGCTCTTGTAGCATGTGCTAGCGGAAAAAAAGATGCAGCTTCTGGTCAAAAACTAAAAGTTGTTGCTACAAACTCAATCATCGCTGATATTACTAAAAATATTGCTGGTGACAAGATTGATCTTCACAGTATCGTTCCTGTTGGTCAAGACCCACACGAATACGAACCACTTCCTGAAGACGTTAAGAAAACTTCTGAGGCTGACCTCATTTTCTATAACGGTATCAACCTTGAAACAGGTGGCAATGCTTGGTTTACAAAATTGGTAGAAAATGCCAAGAAAACTGAAAACAAAGACTACTTTGCAGTCAGCGAAGGCGTTGATGTTATCTACCTTGAAGGTCAAAACGAAAAAGGCAAAGAAGACCCACACGCTTGGCTTAACCTTGAAAACGGTATGATCTTTGCTAAAAATATCGCAAAACAATTGAGCGCTAAAGACCCTAGCAACAAGGAATTCTACGAAAAAAATCTCAAAGAATATACTGATAAGCTAGACAAACTTGACAAGGAAGCTAAAGAGAAATTTAACAACATTCCTGCTGAGAAAAAACTCATCGTAACCAGCGAAGGATGCTTCAAATACTTCTCTAAAGCCTACGGTGTCCCAAGTGCCTATATTTGGGAAATCAATACTGAAGAAGAAGGAACTCCTGACCAAATCAAGACCTTGGTTGAAAAACTTCGCCAAACAAAAACTCCTTCCCTCTTTGTAGAATCAAGTGTGGATGACCGTCCAATGAAGACTGTTTCACAAGACACAAACATCCCAATCTACGCACAAATCTTTACTGACTCTATCGCAGAACAAGGTAAAGAAGGCGACAGCTACTACAACATGATGAAATACAACCTTGACAAGATTGCTGAAGGATTGGCAAAATAATACTCTTCGAAAATCTCTTCAAACCACGTCAGCGTCGCCTTGCCGTACTCAAGTACAGCCTGTGGCTAGCTTCCTAGTTTGCTCTTTGATTTTCATTGAGTATAAGCCTCTGGAAAACGTCATTCTCACATGAGCTGGCGTTTTTTCTCTGCCCATATTTCCGGTCAAATCATTGGAAAATTCCGACTGTTTCAGCTAAAATGGAAGAAAAAAGATTGGAGTATCTTATGGTAACTTTTCTCGGAAATCCTGTGAGCTTTACAGGTAAACAACTACAAGTCGGCGACAAGGCACTTGATTTCTCACTCACTACAACAGACCTTTCTAAAAAATCTCTGGCTGATTTTGATGGCAAGAAAAAAGTCTTGAGTGTCGTGCCTTCTATCGATACAGGTATCTGCTCAACTCAAACGCGTCGTTTTAACCAAGAACTGGCTGGACTGGACAACACGGTTGTCTTGACTGTTTCTATGGACCTTCCTTTTGCTCAAAAACGTTGGTGCGGTGCTGAAGGTATTGAAAATGCCATCATGCTCTCAGACTATTTCGACCATTCCTTTGGACGTGATTACGCTCTATTAATCAACGAATGGCATCTATTGGCACGCGCAGTCTTTGTCCTCGATACTGACAATACGATTCGCTACGTTGAATATGTGGACAATATCAATTCTGAACCAAACTTCGAAGCCGCAATTGCAGCCGCTAAGGCCCTATAGAAAAAATCCTCTGTCACAAAGAGTTCCTTGCTCTTTGAAACGGAGGATTTTTGTTTACGAGTAAATATAAGTTTAAGCTACTAAAAACAACTAGCTTACTCTACGGATTTCAAGGCTTCAAGCATATCAACCTTTCTCAGATGATGATTGACAAAGAAACCAAGTAGGGTCAAGATGATGCTTACTGCTGCCACTGGGATTACATAAACTTCCCAGCCTACCTGCGGATAAAAGAGAATAGTCGCAGGCGAAATCATTTGAATCAAAAATTGGTGTAAATAGAAACCTGAGAGCAGACCAAGTACGATTCCCACAAGGGACAGCACAATCGTCTCACGATAAATGTAGAGGGTAACTTCATTATTATGAAAGCCGAGAACCTTGATAGTGGAGAGTTCACGGATTCTCTCAGCCACGTTGATATTGGTCAGATTGTAAAGGATAACAATAGCCAATAGAACCGATACGATGACCAAGATAGTCATGGTCTGATTGAGTGAGCTAGCGACAGAGTCAAAGAGTCGAATGGCTGAAGCATTTTGGACGACACTGGACACCGCAGCTTGATTCATAAGCAAGCCGGCCTGTCTTTCGATACTAGTAGCACTGGTATCCCTTAACGAGATCAAATAAGTGTTGGCTTGGGGTAGCTGTCCGTAAAGTTGCTCATAGCTAGCCTGACTCATATAAATAAAGTGACCAACGTAGTTCTCAGCAATGGCAGCGACTGTTAATTCCTTACCTTCAATTTCTAGAGTCTGTCCAACCTTGACACCTGCCAGCTGGGCAAGTTTAGCTGTAATAACGACGCCATCTTTTAATGTCAGTTCCTGCTGATAATTTTGTAGATGGATAAAGGGTGTCAAATCTTCCTTATCTGTCATCATAAGGGTAATGGGCTGAAGACCAGTCTTACCCTTGAAATCCTTGTCTAGCGTTTTAGAATAGATTTTCTGATAAGCTTGTATCTCCTGCCCTTTCAACACTTCTTCTAGATTTTCCTTGTCTTGATTGGTCGTACTAGGATTTTCAGAGACAATCATTTGATACTGTTGGATTTGTTGAAACTGTCTAGACGGAACTCCTGCTACAGAGGATTGGATCCCCAAGCCTGCAAAGAGCAGAGCGACTGAACCAGCCACACCAAAGATCGTCATCAACATCCTCTGTTTATAACGAAAGATATTGCGGGCTGTTACCTTATGGGTAAAACTGAGACGACGCCAGATAAAACCGATGCGCTCCAGTAAGATTTTAGCTCCTTTGACAGGTGGTTTAGGCAGTAAAAGCTGGGCTGCTTCATCGTGAAGTTCCCTCCGAGCCACCAGATAGGCTGGTAACACACTCGCCAACCAACTCAAGACAAGAGCCAGTAAGCTATAGGTCCAATAGAACTGAATCTGGGTTTCTCCCACCACCATGCCTTTTGTAATAACACTTGAAATTACACTGGCTAGCAAATAATGACCAAGTATGCTACCTAGAGCTGTTCCGACAGTCCCAGCTACTAGACCGTAAAGGAGAAACTTGGCGATAATATCCTTACTACGATAGCCTAAGGCCTTAAAAATCCCTGCATGAGTTCGCTCTTCATCCACAAAACGAGTCATAGTTGTAAAGGTCACCATGGCTGCTACGGCATAAAGCACCACAGGAAAGATATTGCCCACTGCCCGAATACTGGCTGTAGCATTGCTGTACATGAGGTAGCCCTGACCACCAGGCATGGTCTGACGATTATAGACCTGATACTTGGGCTCAGCCAAATCATCCAAGACTTGCTGATGTTTTTCTAATTTTTCCTTTTCTTGGGCTAGATTTTGTTCAGCCTGCTTTAGTTTGTCCTCTTCCTTGCTTAATTCCTGCTTGGCTTGGGTAAGTTGAGCACGGACCTGGTCTCTCTGATCTTGAGGCAGCATGGCTAGTTGACTTTCCTGAGCCTGTAAACGAGCTTGAGCAGCTGCTAAACGACGCTTGCCTTCCTGCAAATTAGTCTGAGCCTTATCAAGGGTCTCTTGTCCCTTATCGAGAGACTCTTGTCCTTCTTTTTTCAAGACTTGCAGACGTGCCTTACCATTATCTGATAGAGCTTGTTCAAGTTCTTCCTGATGTTTCTTGGATTTTTCTTCATAAGTTGATGAAAAAGCATTTAAGCCTGCTAAATCTTGATATTTCAAGCGTGCTATATTATAGACTTTTTGATCAAACTGGCTAGGTAAAATCACCCCGTAGGCTGTCAGAGTCCCACTTCCACTTCCTGCGTATCCCATATCTCGCTGAGAGAGGATTTCAGCCGAATCCACAAAACCAGTAATGGTAAAAGTATTGTCTTTTAAAGAGGAATGACCGCCTTCTTTTTCTTTAAAACTAATCTCCTGTCCTACACTGTATTGACCCTGCAAATGACTGGCCAAAGCAATTTCCTGGTCTGACTGCGGAAGTCGCCCCTCTCTTAACTGAAAGGTTGAAATTCGCTCTGGTTTGGAATATAGCCGAATGGCATCCTGCCCATTCTCCATAGCCACATCTGTCAAGTAGCCAAATTCAACCTCTGCGCCCTGCATCTGTTCTAGTTCTTTTTGATCAGTTTGATCCAAGCCATAGTTAGACATGACTGCCAAATCCAAGGTTTGAGCAGTTCTTAAATACTCATTGGCGGTCGCCTCCATATTGGGACTAGTCACTTTGAGACCGACTAAGGCTAAAGACCCCAACATCATCAAGGTCAAGATAGATAAAAAACGCCCCTTGGAGCCGCTGAAGGACTGAATCAAGTCCTTCCAATAAGTTTTTCGCTTGATCATGCTAATACTCCAAACTGTCAATATCCTGAGGATGCTGGTTGATCACCACATCCTTGACACCGGCATCGTGCATATGAATCACACGATCAGCAATGGGCGCCAAAGCTCCATTATGAGTCACGATGATCACCGTCGTTCCCTTTTGACGAGACATATCTTGGAGAATTTTCAAGACTTGCTTGCCCGTCTGATAATCCAAGGCACCAGTCGGTTCATCGCAAAGGAGAATTTTAGGATTTTTGGCTACCGCGCGTGCAATAGAGACTCGCTGTTGCTCCCCTCCAGACAGCTGAGCTGGGAAATTATTGAGACGATGAGCCAGACCTACATCTGTCAAGACCTGCTCAGGATCCAAGGCATCTGTCACGATTTCAGAAGCCAGTTCCACATTTTCCTTAGCGGTTAGATTGGAGACTAGATTATAAAACTGAAAAACAAAACCGACATCATTTCTACGGTAATTGGTGCGCTGGTGGGAACTATAGTCTGCAATATTGACACCATCAATCCAGATTTCCCCTTCATCATTAGTATCCATGCCTCCAAGAAGGTTA
>JAWHFN010000100.1:0-6094 GCA_032565555.1 Streptococcus mitis
CCTTGCTATCAATATCCAGGTGGTTGGTCGGCTCATCCAGAATCAAGAAGTTATTGTTTTCCATAGACAATTTAGCCAAAAGCAAACGAGCTTTCTCGCCACCAGACAGCATGCCGACTGATTTTTTAACATCATCTCCTGAGAAAAGGAAGGCACCTAGACGGTTGCGAATTTCAACTTCTGGTGTCAGTTTAAAATCATTCCAGAGTTCATCCAGAACCGTATTACTTGGTGTCAGCTTGCTTTGGGTTTGGTCATAGTAACCAACCTCAACATTAGCGCCAAAGCGCTTTTCACCTTGGATAAAAGGAATCTGGTCTACTATAGACTTGATAAAGGTTGATTTCCCAATACCATTTGGACCAACGATGGCAACAGCATTCATCTTACGAAGGTCTAGGTTAATCGGTTGTGACAGTACTTCCCCATCATAGCCAATAGCCGCATTTTCAACAGTCAAAACAACATTGCCCGACGTTTTTTCAGACTGGAAGGTCATATTGGCTGATTTCTTGCCAGCTTCAGGCTTGTCCAAACGCTCCATTTTTTCTAGTTGTTTACGACGGGATTGGGCACGTTTGGTCGTCGAAGCTCGGACTAGATTGCGGTTGACAAAGTCTTCCAGAGCAGCGATCTCCTTCTGCTGCTTTTCATAGTTTTTTGCCTCAGTGGCTAGCTTTTGCTCCTTCAACTCGACAAAACGAGAGTAATTGCCCACATAACGATCCAAGGAATGCTTGGTCAAATCTAGCGTAATTGTCGCAACCTTGTCTAAGAAATAACGGTCATGGCTGACAATAATGAGAGCACCGCTATAATTTATCAAGTAATTCTCTAGCCAAGCAATAGTTTCAATATCCAAGTGGTTGGTTGGCTCGTCCAAGACCAAGAGATTGGGCTTTTCAAGGAGCATTTTAGCTAGAGCCAAACGAGTATTCTGACCACCCGAAAGCTCGGCAATTTTCATCTGCCACATAGATTCGTCAAACTTGAATCCATTCAAAATCGCTCGAATATCAGCTTCATAAGTGAAACCACCTGCTTGGCGAAAATTCTCAGATAAGCGGTCATAATCTGACATCAGCTTATTCAAGTCCTCACCAGACTTTTCACCCATCTCCAACTCCATCTTACGCAGTTGTTTCTCAGTCCGACGCAGGTCATCAAAGACATGAAGCATCTCATCGTAGATAGTGTTTTCAGATTCAAAACGGCTATCTTGGGCTAGGTAAGACAGAGAAATATCTTTTTTCTTATTGATTTCTCCACTAGTTGGCTCCTCTTCTCCAACTAAAATCTTCAAAAGAGTAGACTTACCTGCTCCATTTTTCCCAACAAGGGCAATCCTGTCTCGTTCATCAACCTGCAGGTTGATATTATCAAAAAGAACCTCTCCTGCAAAAGAACGTTCAATTTTATTAGCTTGTAAAATAATCATACAAGTAGTATAGCATGTTTCCCTAAGGCATTCAAGACTTGATAAACAGGCATATGTCACTACTTTTCTGAAAATTATGCTAAGGTTTTACTAAAATGTTAAAAAGTGCTATAATGTGAACGGTTAAAACAATTTACAAAAAGGAGAATTTTAATGTCTTACCAAGAAAATTACCAGAAATGGGTTGATTTTGCGGAGCTTCCTGACTACCTTCGTCAAGATTTGGAAAATATGGATGAAAAAACAAAGGAAGATGCCTTCTATACAAATCTTGAATTTGGTACTGCAGGTATGCGTGGCTTGATTGGTGCTGGTACAAACCGCATCAACATCTACGTTGTTCGCCAAGCTACTGAAGGATTGGCTCGTTTGATTGAGTCAAAAGGTGGAAACGAAAAAGAACGTGGTGTCGCAATCGCCTACGATAGCCGTCACTTCTCACCAGAGTTTGCCTTTGAATCTGCGGCAGTTCTTGCTAAACACGGCATCAAATCTTACGTATTTGAAAGCCTACGTCCAACTCCAGAACTATCATTTGCAGTTCGTCACCTCAACTGTTTCGCAGGTATCATGGTCACAGCCAGCCACAACCCTGCGCCATTTAACGGATACAAGGTTTACGGTGAAGACGGTGGACAAATGCCTCCACACGATGCAGACGCTTTGACTACTTATATCCGTGCAATCGAAAACCCATTTGCAGTTGAAGTTGCTGATGTGGAAGCTGAAAAAGCTTCTGGCTTGATTGAAGTTATCGGCGAAGCTGTTGACGTAGAATACCTCAAAGAAGTTAAGGATGTTAACATCAACCCAGCCTTGATTGAAGAATTCGGTAAAGACATGAAGATTGTCTACACACCACTTCATGGTACTGGGGAAATGTTGGCTCGTCGTGCTCTTGCCCAAGCAGGATTTGATTCTGTTCAAGTCGTTGAAGCGCAAGCAACTGCTGACCCAGACTTCTCAACTGTAAAATCTCCGAACCCAGAAAGCCAAGCAGCCTTTGCCCTCGCTGAAGAACTTGGTCGTCAAGTTGGTGCAGATGTTCTTGTTGCAACTGACCCAGACGCTGACCGTGTTGGTGTTGAAGTTCTTCAAAAAGATGGTAGCTACCTTAACCTTTCAGGTAACCAAATCGGTGCTATCATGGCTAAATACATCTTAGAAGCCCACAAAAACGCTGGAACTCTTCCTGAAAATGCAGCCCTATGTAAATCTATCGTATCAACTGACTTGGTAACGAAGATTGCTGAAAGCTACGGCGCAACCATGTTCAACGTTTTGACAGGTTTCAAATTTATTGCTGAAAAAATCCAAGAATTCGAAGAAAAACACAATCACACTTACATGATGGGATTTGAAGAAAGCTTCGGTTACTTGATTAAACCATTCGTACGTGATAAAGATGCTATCCAAGCCGTTCTTGTCGTTGCTGAACTTGCTGCCTACTACCGTTCACGTGGTTTAACACTAGCTGACGGTATCGAAGAAATTTACAAAGAGTACGGCTACTATGCTGAAAAGACTATCTCTGTTACCCTTTCAGGTGTCGATGGTGCTGAACAAATCAAAGCAATTATGGCTAAATTCCGTAACAACGCTCCAAAAGAATGGAACACAACAGCTATCACTGTCGTGGAAGACTTCAAAGCTCAAACTGCTACTGCAGCTGACGGTACTGTTACAAACTTGACAACTCCTCCAAGTGATGTGTTGAAATACACACTTGCTGACGGTTCATGGATTGCCGTTCGCCCTTCAGGTACAGAACCAAAAATCAAGTTCTACATTGCAGTTGTAGGGGAAACCAACGAAGAATCACAAGCTAAGATTGCTAACATCGAAGCAGAAATCAATGCTTTTGTAAAATAAAATCCTATTAAAGATGAGACAAATCAATCTCATCTTTTTTTCGTATCAAATCTAAGCAATTTTAGAAACTTTATGGCATACTAGACTTATCAATGAAAGCGAGGTAATCTCATGGAACAATTTTTAGATAACATCAAAGACCTTGAAGTCACTACAGTTGCGCGTGCACAAGAAGCTCTTGATAATAAAGAAACTGCAACCTTCTTTATTGGTCGCAAAACTTGCCCTTACTGCCGTAAATTTGCAGGTACTTTAGCAGGTGTCGTAGCTGAAACCAAAGCTCACATCTACTTCATCAATAGTGAAGAACCAAGCCAACTCAATGAGTTGCAAGCATTCCGCTCACGCTACGGAATCCCAACTGTACCAGGTTTTGTTCACATTGCAGATGGACAAATAAATGTCCGTTGCGACTCTTCAATGTCAGCACAAGAAATTAAAGATTTTGCAGGATTGTAAAAAATCAGCTAACAAGTTTTAAAATCACAAAAACGCTTTGTGAAGTACATAGATTTCTAGGATACAACAAAAATGTTGTATCCTTTTTTCGCAAAGAAATACCAAAGACAAAAATAAAAAACGTTGATTTAACAACGTTTTACCAAGGAATGCAAAAGAATGCAAAGGAATAATGGAGCCGGTGGGAGTCGAACCCACGTCCAAACACCTGCCAACATATTTGTCTACAACCATAGGTTATGTATTAGTTTAACAGTCCCTCGACACATAACTCAAACCTAGAAACTGCGAGTCTATCAATCTCTTATCAAGGCGCTAGACAAGACTTGATCGTATCTCGCTAATAATAAGACCTGTCATTGAACACGAGCAATCCAAATCGGGTCACGCCTGCTGGTTTTTAGGCAGCTAGAGCGTAAGAAGTGTTATTTTTTGCAGTTATATTTAACTGAGCGTTTACGTCGCCACACGAGTCGCAAAATATGCCTCATAATGCCTGTCGAATCCGTAACGACCCCAAAAGACAATAAAACCATTATACCTTATCTAACTAAAAAATGCAAAAGGGAAATCAACTAACTAAAAAAGATAGTCTTTCAAGGCTTTTGACAAAACCTGATAACCAGCAACACTGAGGTGCAGCCCATCAGTTGTGTAGTCTTTTTTGAGTTGGCCTGCTTGGTCTGTCAAACTATCAAAAACTGGTACAAATTCCACCTGCATATAGGCAGAAGCAAGCTCTTGATAGGCTTGATTCCATTTCTGAATTTTTTCATTTGTGCGGATATAGACTGTCTGCTTGTACTCCTCTCCCTCATTGACTGGCAAAATAGAAAGCAATTTAATCTCAGTCAATGGATAATCGCGAGTAATGGATTGTATGATAGCTTCGAGATTATTGAGAGTCTCATTCACAGGCACATCTTTTCCGATATCATTTGTCCCAATTAAAAGGACAATTTTATCTACCGCCCCACCGTACAGATGCGCATCTAGATTTTCTAATAACAGCCCTGTCTGATAGCCACGAATGCCTCGATTGACAATTGTCTTCGAAGTCCCAAACAACTCCTGCAGAGGATAATATTCGACAATGGAATCCCCAATAAAAAGAATGTCTGGCTCTACAACAGAAACTTGATTTAAGTGACGATACTTGGTTTGGATTTTTTCTTGTTCCTTTAGTAACCAATTTTCTAATAACTGTACTGCCACTTCATTCTCCTTTTTCTAACCAATTTTCCAAGACTTGGTAAACTCCTCCTTGGCTATTGGCTGGTGCTAGAGCAGTCGCCACAGCTTTGGCCTTGTCATCAGCATTTTCCATCGCATAGGCAATTCCAGCCATTTCAAGCATTTCAACATCATTTTCACTGTCACCAAAAGCCATGATTTGTTGGGGCTTCAAGTCCCAACGCTTGAGTAATTCTTCCAAGCCCCATGCTTTATGAATCCCAGCTTGGAGGATATCAATGCAACCATAGCCACTGGATACAGCACTAACACGGCCATCAAAGAGGTCATTGATTTCTTCCAAGACCGAACTCAAACGTTCCTCACCAACAACCATACTCATCTTGAGCACACCACCAAAGAGGTCAGAAGTTAATTCATCCACAAACTGCATCCGTTGGTAGAATTTTTCAATCATTTCTGGAGTCATAAAACTTTCAAGGTCTGTAAAAATCGTACCTTCTTTGACGAAACCGCCCTTCATAGCCGTCACAACAAACTGATCCTGACACGCTCGACCCTTGAAATGAGCCAAAGCCTTATCGACAATGGCATCATCCCAAGTCTGCGCCTGAATCAATTCATTGTTTTCAAAAATACGAGCACCATTGGCAACAACCAAAATCACTCGATCCACCAATTGCTCCAGTAGTTGCCTCATGCGGTGAATTTCATTGCCCGTCGCGATGACAAAACGAATACCCCTTTGATCCAACTGATCTAAAATCTTTTCCAATCGTGGGAGATTAAGCTGGCCTCTAGCATCCAGCAAGGTCCCATCCATATCTGTCGCAATTACTTTAATCGTCATTTTCTTTCCTCTGGATTCAAGCTAGTCCCACTTCAATCCAACATGTTCGTTCATTTCTTTGTAGGCTGTATCAATTCGTTCCTTAGTCACTTCATCTAACTGGTCACGATGACTGCCACCCTCTATGAAATCTTCCAAGATATAGGTTTGATAATGATATAAAGGATAGCCCTCTGGTGAAAAGGTTCCCTTTGGTGTTCGATTGACCCAAGTAGGATGAGCTTTAGCTGTTCCGATAGTTGTTTTTCCATCCTTCTTCTTAATGGTCACGTCCATGAGAA
>JAWHFN010000101.1:0-6028 GCA_032565555.1 Streptococcus mitis
ACCACTCGATATTTGAATTTCAAATCACGGCTATCAGTAGCACTGCTTCCTTCAACATGTAGAGTAGCTTCATGTTCTCCTAAAGTTTCAGTATTCAATACAGTACCTGAAGACAAGCGAGTTGCATATGGATTTGCTTCAGTTTTTCCTGTTTGAGATGTAAATGTAGAAGCGGTTACTCCTTTTGGAAGTCCTCCCTTAACTTCTACTTTGGAAATCACACCTGAGTTATCCCATACCTTCAATTCAGGGTTAAAGTCAGCACCACGATAGACTGTAAAGATTGGTGAATTAGCTGTTTCTGTTAATGGAACACCATTTAAAGTAGCTTGTGGTTTTTGAACATCTTTTGCAGTTACTTTTGCTGGATCTGAATCAGCACCATTTCCATTTTTAGTAACTACTGTTACTTCTGTGTTATCTTTCACCTTATCTGCCGGAATAGTGATTTCCCCTGTATTGGAATCAATTCTAACTTCCGGATTATTCACAGTCCATTTGCCATTTGTTCCTTTAGTTCCAACAGCTGTTTTCGGAGTATTATCTTCCCCTGTATAGCTTACAGTAATCTTATCTGCTTTTGCTGGATTTTGTGGTTTACCTGTAACATCACCATTGTCTTTTGCTGTTGCTACTGGTTTAGCTGGTTTAGAAGATTTTGATGTTACTTTAGCTACTGGACTTTCAAGAACTACATTATTATCAATTCTCTTAGAAACTTTTGCAGATACTTCTTTACCATCTGCAACTTCAAGATCAGAGATTGTTACAACACCTGCTGGAGTTACTGATACTTTATCGGTTGTCTTACCATTGACTGTCCAGTTATTTCCTGATTTTGCAACTGTTACAGTTTCTGGTGTAGTCTTACCTGTTGGGGTATAAGTAAGTGTAATTGTATCAATATCTTGCGGTGTAGTACCATTAGGACGTGTTGGTGGGGTAACTGTTACACTACCATTTTCATTGGCTACTACGCTAGGCGCTGTCGGCGTTACCGCAAGAACTACTGGACGCTTGATTTCTGTCGGTGCAAATGTTGTTCTAGTTGTACTATTGTTATCTGTTACAGAACTTGGGAATTGCGCTGTAGCATTTCGAGTATATTTCCCTGAATTGTCTAATGTAGTACCTGAATCTAATTGATCTCCAGCTTTCCACGTCCAAGTCATACCTTGAGGCAAGTGGCTATTTCCACGATCGCTTTGATCTTGGCTATCTACAACTTTAAGATAATTATGAGCATCAACATTTGTACGGCTATTTGGTACATTTAAAGTTGAACCTACTGGTACTTTCGCAACACCATTTTCAAGATTTTTTGTTGCAATATCCACAACACGGTACTTGAATTTCAAGTCACGACTGTCAGTAGCACTACTTCCTTCTACGTGAAGAGTAGCAGTATGTTCTCCTAATGTCTGAGTATCTAATACTCTACCCGAAGATAAACGAGTTTTATACTTCTTATCTTCTGAACTTCCATCTTTACCAGTTTGGGCTGTAAAGTTAGAAGCACTTACTCCGCCAGGAAGATTTCCAACTGTTACTTTTGAGATTTTTCCTGAGTTATCCCATACTTTAAGCTCTGGGTTAAAGTCGGCACCACGATAGACTGTAAAGATTGGTGTATTGGCTGTCTCTGTTAGCGTAATACCATTTAAAGTAGCTTGTGGTTTTTGGACATCTTTCGCAGTTGCTTTAGCTGGATCTGAATCCGCACCATTTCCATTCTTCGTAACTGCAGTTACTTCTGTCAAGTCTTTAACTTTATTAGCTGGAATTGTAATTTCCCCAGTATTGGCATCAATTCGAACATCTGGATTATTCACAGTCCATTTGCCGTTTGTTCCTTTAGTTCCTTCAGCTGTTTTTTGCTTGTTATCTTCACCTGTAAAGCTTACTTTAATTTTGTCTACTTTTTTAGAATCTTGTGGTTTTGCAGTTACATCCCCATTATCTTTAGCTGTTGCTACTGGTGTTTGAGCTTTGTCATCTACAACATGCACGGGAGCATCAACAATAAATTTTCCACGTTCAGGAATAGTGACTTCCACTTTACCATACACAGGTGCATTCGGTGCTGTAGGTCTTGATACATCTGGATCTTTAAACCAACGATATGTTGTACCTGCAGGTAATTCATTTGGATTCGCAATACTGTTGTAAGCGTCTGGAATGACCCCTACTTTAGTACTTTGCGGTTTAGATTTTGGTTTTAAGTCATATTTAGCAGCTTCCTCTGGTTTCAGTGGTAGGGTACCGATAATGGCGTTTTGACCGTTTCTATATCGAATTAGCCCATCTGTTGAGTATCCGCCATAGGCAAGATACGGATCATTCGCTAAACGTTTTTTAATATCCGCAAGCATCGGATTATTTTTATTTTTATTACCCCAATCCGACATAATGCTTTGATCTAACTCATCACCTTCAAGAATTTTTGTTTTGAAAGTAATAATTGTACGTTGACCAGCAACGACGTTCAATTTATCTTCGATTACCCCTCTAGCAAGGTTATAAATTAAACCACCTGTTGTAATACCGTACATATCTTTCACACGTGAAGCTGCATCTGGATTACGATCGGTACCATCTTTTCTAGAATCACGATAAATATTTTTTCTCCAACTATTATCAGGATGAGCATAATCCATCCAAGAACCTATATTTTCACCATAAGTTGACCCTGAACGGCGTTCACCATTTTTAACATAAGCTCGAGAAAACGTGTTTTCATACTCCCATTTTGATGCACTTGCATACTCTTGATGAGATATTTGACTTCCATCTTTATATTTTGTATAAGTGAAGTCATACGGATCTCCTACAGTACGCGGAATAGCAAGTGATATTTTCTTAGAAGAACCCGCAAGAGCATTTTCCGCTGGACCTGAATCTACGATCCAGTAATAATATTTATTTCCATCTTTTTCGATACGCTCTTCACGATACACACGAATATTATCGTAGGCTTTATCAGCAGTCCCTACACTTACGAAGGCATATTGCTTGGTATCTGGTGAATATACATCACGCTCTGAATAGTTAAGCATTGGGTTTTTATTCCAACCAACACCAAAGTCTGTTTTTCTTGTTTCACGAACGTTACTTGTTCCACGTCCTACTTCTTTTCCGTTCTTTTTGACTACGGCTGTAATAGTAGCACCTTTCACCATCAACTTAGGGTCTACATTAACTGTAAAATATCCGTTTGATTGAGATTTAGTTGTGTATTTTTTCCCACCAATTGATATTTCAACATCAGCTTCTGACGCTGTATATCCATCAACCTGAGCTACACCAGCTAAACTATCATTGAATGCCACTGTGTCTACTGGTCTTACTGTAGTAGTATAAACACTTTGACCATTGACTACTAATTCAACTTTATCTCCCACTTTAATACCTGGTGCATTTAATTTAAAAGCTCCAGTATCATCTAGTTTAGACGTAAGTATCTTTTGGCCATTTCTCTTAATTTCAATTGTTGAAGATGGCGTTGCATATCCTGTGATAAATCCAGAGTCCGCTACAACTATCCCAAGACTCCCACGTTTAGTCGTTTTATCAATAGGTGCAGATCTTAGATTAGAACCTTGTCCCATACTTTGACCATTACGTGAGTCACGAGCACCTGAAGTCAAACGTGTTGTAGCATTTTTAACAGAATTAAACATTCTCTTCACAAGTTTGTTCATTTCTTCAACATCATTCAGAGAAACTGTTGTGTTTTCAAGAACTCCTTGCGCCAATCCCAATAGTTCATTGGCTTTTTCAAGAACTTCTTTGCTTGTCTCATGCTCAGGCAATTCCAAAACAGCTGCCTGCAATTGATCTACAGATACTTTCAAGGCTTCTTTTTTAGCTGATACAGTTTGAATCTCTTCGCTTGCTCTTACTTCAGAAGAAGATTGGTTCGCTAGGTTGTCAGCCTGCTTTTCAGTTTTATCTACTTGAACCTCACTTGATTCTTTAGAAGCAACCGATAAGACTGTCACATCTTTAGACAAGAGTTCTACAAGCTCATCAATATCCTTTTGAGCTAGGTCAGAATTTTCTAGGGCTTCTTTTCCTTTTTGAAGTCTATCTTTAACAGGCGATACTACTGAGTCGTCAAGGTTTAATTTAGTTGAAAGAAGAGAATTTAGTTCTTCAACTACTTTTCTCAACTTAGTTTTATCAACTGTACTAGCGCTATTTTCAGCAATTGCAGGTTCTTTATTTTCTAAAGATTTATTTACTTCATCTACTTTGTTTTTATTAGATTCCGTAATACCTAGAGGCGACTTAGCCTCATCTTTAGGACTTACTACACCCGCAGCAGATGGTGCAGTAGTTTCGCTTACACTATCCGCACTCGCAACGCGTGCACCCAAAAACATCAGCGCTGCTACAGCAACTGAAGCCGCACCAAAACTGTATTTACGAATAGAAAATCGCAAGACTTTTTCACGTTGCTGTCGATTTACTTTATATGAATTCGATTTGTGTTCCATTTGTCCTCCTAAGGGCAATATAATATAGAAAAAGCAATCTTTATAACTTCAACCCCTTAAAAAGAGTTAAGCTATAAAAATCACTATGATGATCGCTATCAGCAAATAACATCACAGCTATCACAGCTATCACAGCTATCACAGCTATCACAGCTATCACAGCTATCACAGCTATCACAGCTCAATTATACCATTTTTAAAATATTTAAACAAGTCAAAACCGATTTATTATATAAAACAAGGGATAAAATTTTTAATTATCCATAAAATGTTATTATACTATATATGTAAATATAGCTAACTTCTATCTTTGAAATAAATCTGTAATCACCTATCATATCAAATAATTCATCGTCATTTTGGATAGTAAAAGATAATCATCTAGGAAATTTAATGGTAACAGATAACTGACTCTATGTCCCAATTGAGAGATTCTTAGCACAAATATCAGCATCCACTTTTCAAAAATACAACAACGGCCTTGCACCTCTTAAAATGAGGAACAAAGCCGTTGTTCATTCTTTTATTCATTGTCCATTTAACAATGAACAATTCATATTTTGACTAAATTTTTAGTCTTCTTTTTTCTTGCGAGCTACAAGTCCAAGACCACCTAGCATACCAAGAAGTCCTAGAGATGCAAGAGTAGCATTTGATTCTGTTCCTGTATTTGGCAATACATTTTGAGAATCATTTGACTTAGCTCCATTATCATTAGTAGTCTTAGTATCTACCTGATCTGCATTCGGAGTAACTGTATTTGGAGTTGGAGTAGCTGGTGTTGGTGCAGGTGTATCTTGACCAGCATTTCCATTAGTAGCTGGTGTTACTGGAGTTGTATTTGTAGTTCCACTTACTTTTCTGAAAATGTGGGTAATTACTGGTTCATTTTCATCAATCACAGTTCGTACAAATTCATATCCTGGAATTGATCCATGTTCAACATCCTTTTCATTGCCTGTCTTAAGGGATGGTTTCAATACATTTCCATTTTCATCAATCCAGCGAACCTCAATAGTTAGTTCTGGTAACGTGATTGGATCAGGTAGTTCACCGTTTTCAGCTATTACCTTAGCTGGTGTTTCTACTGGAACTTCCACAGCTGGTTTACCCGGTTCTGTAATCTTACCTTTACCTGGAACTTTACCTTCTGGTAATTCACTGTTTGGTACTTTACCTTTTCCGTCTTCACCGATGGTAACAGTGATTGGGTGATCCTTATCTTTACCTGGGATTTCTACCTTAGTTCCTCGTGGGAATGGTGATCCATCTGGTTTCTTAGGTGTTACTGTTACGTCTCCAGTCTTAGGATCTTGTTCAACATCTAATGTTGGTGTCTTATGAGCCGGTGTTTCTACTGGAACTTCTTCCGTTGGTTTACCTGGTTCTGTAATCTTACTTGTGCCTGGAACTTTTCCTTCTGGTAACTCACTATTTGGTACTTTACCTGTTCCATCTTTTCCAATTGTAATTGTAATCGGATGATCCTTATCTTTACCTGGTATTTCTACCTTCGTATTTTCTGGATA
>JAWHFN010000102.1:0-6005 GCA_032565555.1 Streptococcus mitis
GCCAAAACCTGATTGAGGGTCGGCCCCAGCTCATCTTCTAAACGGTATTTAATTAAAATCTGGTAATGATATAGGTTGTGGGTACGAGCAATCGGTTTTGGCGTTGGGCCCAGAATGTGACTGGTATCTGACAAGCCTGACCGCAAAATGTTCATAACTTCATAGGCACGTTTGACCACCTCTTCTTCTTTCTTGTGAGAAAGGGTAATGCCAATGGTGAAATAGTAAGGCGGATAGCCAAGTTGTCGTCTGATTCCCATTTCATAAGCGTAGAAGCCTTCGTAGTCCTGATCCTTAGCAAATCGAATAGCATAGTGCTGAGGATTGTAGGACTGTATCAAGACCTGCCCAGCTTTTTCGGCACGACCTGCCCGGCCTGCAACCTGGGTCAAGAGTTGAAAGGTTCTTTCAGAAGAACGGAAATCTGGTAGATTTAAGGCCGTATCCGCATTAAGAACTCCGACTAGAGTCACATTGGGAAAGTCCAAACCCTTGGCAATCATTTGTGTGCCAAGTAAAATATCTGCTTCCCCTAGACCAAACTGGTCAAGTAGAGCTTGATGACTGCCTTTCTTACGAGTCGTATCCACATCCATGCGCAAAATACGGGCTTGCGGAAAGAGTTCTGCTAGCTCGTCATAAGCCTTCTGAGTTCCCGTCCCGTAGTAACGAATGCTGCGGCTCTTACAGTTAGGACAGGCTTGAGGAATGTCTTTCGAAAAACCACAATAATGGCACTTCATGGTCTTAGTATCCATGTGCAAGGTCAAAGAAATATCACAGTTGGGACAAGTATCCACGGTCCCACACTCCCGACACATGACAAAGCTAGAATAGCCACGACGATTGAGCATGAGAACTACCTGCTCTTTTTTAGCTAGACGGTCCTGAATAGCTTCTAACAAAGGTGGCGTAAAGTTTGACGTCTCATTTTGTCCGATATAGTCCCGAAAGTCAATTACTTGAACCTCAGGGATCCTAGCCAAAGGATTGGCACGTTGGGTCAGACGTAAATGTTGATAAACGCCTTTACCAGCCCGAGCACGGCTTTCCAGACTAGGAGTTGCCGAACCAAGTACCAGGGCAGCTTGATTGTACTGGGCCCTCAAAACAGCTACATCCCTTGCATGGTAACGGGGATTGCTGTCCTGCTTATAAGTCGCTTCATGCTCCTCATCGATAATCATAACACCTAGATTTTTCAGCGGAGCAAAGATGGCAGATCTAGCACCAACCACAACTTGGGCATCGCCGCGTTCCACCTTGCGCCATTCGTCGTACTTTTCACCATTGGACAGGCCTGAGTGAAGGATGGCCACTTTCTCACCAAAACGAGCGATAAAACGCTCCGTCATTTGTGGAGTCAAGGAAATCTCAGGCACCAGTAAAATAGCTGTCTTGCCCTTGTCCAAGGCTCCTTGGATAATCTGCAAGTAAACCTCCGTCTTCCCACTTCCTGTAATCCCTTGAAGGAGGAAAGGAGGCTGATGACTGCCAATAGCACTCACAACCGCATCACGCGCCTGTCTTTGCTCTGGATTCAACTCCAAAGGCTGACTTGCCTCAATACCTTCAAAATAAGCAGCCGAGCGTTGAACTTCCTTTTGGACTATAGTAACAGCACCTTGTTCCACAAAGAAGTTGACTTGCTCCCGCGAGTAGGACTCTAACAAACTAGCCAAGGAAGCACTCTCAGGATTAAACAGCAGATAGTCTCTCAATTCCAACTTTTTCTTGGCACGCGCAGATATTTCAACACCTTCTAATTGAGCAAGATTCACCTCATACCAAGACTGGGTCTTGACCTTCTTTTGATCAATTGCCTGATATTCCAGACCAAGCAGACCTTTCCTAGTCAAACGCATCATTTCAGCTTGCTTACCTAAATCTAGAGAAGAAAAGGCAAGTGAATCTTCTGAACCAAACAAGCGCTCTCGGTCTTCCTGACTTAGGCCTTCCAGAGGATAGAGAATCTTGTCATAGCTGGAGTTTAGAAATCCCGGTAACATAGCCTTGAGGATAGAGATTTTATAGGAAAAGACGGACTTGCGGAGCTCTTCAGCTAGCCAGAGTTGTTCTTGGATGAGAACAGGTGAAAAATCCAACACCTCGGCAACATCTTTTAAATCTTGCTCCATCTCTTCTTCATCTGGTTGGGACTCCAAACCAAGAACAATCCCTTGAATCAGGCGATTGCCCTTACCAAAAGGCACATGAACCCGCATCCCAACTTCCAGCATTCCCTCGAATTCCTTAGGAATCCTGTAACTATAGGGCTGGTCTGTCTGCATTAAGGGCACATCTACGATAATCTTGGCTATAGCCATCTTCTCACCTCCTCCTTTTAAGTCCATTCTTGCAATAGAAAAAATAAGATTGAGTCCCCCCAACCTTAAATTTTTTCACCATCTTCTTTTTCTTTAGCGATTTGCTCTTTGATTTTCTTTTCTTCTTCTTCTTTGCGGCGTTTTTCTTCTTCAATACGGCGACGCACTGCTTCACGTTTCCCTTCTGGGTCTGGGTGAATTGTAACGTTTCCTGATTCGATTTCTTCTAAAGCGCGAAGAGTTGATTTTTCAGACTTGAAACCTTGAGTAGCTGGCGCACCTGCTTCCAATTCGTGGGCACGTTTTGCTTCCAAGATTACGAGTGAATATTTTGAAGGAACCTTGTCGAGCAAGGTATCAATAGAGGGTTTTAACATCATTTGCTTGTACCTATTTTCTAAATTTTATCGAGTAGTTGGAGACTTTGGTAACATCTCCTGATAGTGACCAATGACACGATCCACACGGAAGTGTTCTGCTTCGATCACACGTTTGACACGCTCAGCAGCTAGGGGCACCTGATCGTTGACAATCGCATAATCATACTCACGCATAAGCGCAATTTCTTCCTTGGCTTTTTCGATTCGTTGGGCAATCACTTCTGCACTGTCTGTTCCACGTCCTACCAAACGATCTTGCAATTCATCCAAATCTGGTGGTGTCAGGAAGATAAAGACAGCATCTGGAACCTTTTTCTTGACCTGAAGAGCACCCTGAACTTCAATTTCAAGGAAAACATCGATTCCCTTGTCCAAGGTTTCATTGACATAGGTCAGAGGAGTTCCATAGTAGTTGCCGACATATTCTGCGTATTCCAACATCTGTCCTTGACGAATCAGCTCTTCAAACTCTTCACGAGTACGGAAGAAATAGTCCACTCCGTCCACTTCACCAGGACGTTGTGCGCGTGTCGTCATCGATACAGAGTATTGAAATTGGTTTTCAGAACTCTCAAAAATCTCTCTTCTAACCGTTCCTTTTCCAACCCCTGAAGGACCAGAAAAAACGATTAGTAAGCCTCGGTCTGCCATTGTGTCTCCTTTTAGTCAGTCTGTGAAAATAAAATTCCCCTTCAGATAGTAGCAGTTTGCGCAAACTATCCTTCTACAGTCTTTCTATCTAGTGTAACAAAAAAGCAGTAATTTTTCAACTGCTCTTTCTTATTTATTTAGCATAATCTACTGCACGAAGCTCGCGAATCACGGTTACCTTGATATTTCCTGGGTAATCGAGATTGTTTTCAATTTTCTCACGAACTTTGTGAGCCAAGATTGTGACTTTGTCGTCCTTGATTTGTCCTGGATTTACCATGATGCGGATTTCACGTCCTGCTTGAAGGGCAAAGCTATTTTGTACCCCTTCAAAGCCGTTAGCAATTTCTTCCAAATCATGGAGACGCTTGATGTAGCTTTCAAGAGACTCACTACGA
Organism: Streptococcus mitis; assembly: GCA_032565555.1. Taxonomy (GTDB): domain Bacteria; phylum Bacillota; class Bacilli; order Lactobacillales; family Streptococcaceae; genus Streptococcus; species Streptococcus mitis_DM. Next base: position 3,757 of record JAWHFN010000102.1, read on the forward strand.
GCACCTGGACGAGCTGCACTCAAGGCATCTGCCGCAGCGACGATCACTGCAATGACGCTCTCAGCTTCAACATCACCGTGGTGACTAGCAATCGTATTGACCACAACTGGGTGTTCCTTATACTTACGAGCCAATTCCATACCGATTTCAACGTGGCTACCCTCAACCTCGCGGTCAATAGCTTTTCCGATATCGTGAAGGAATCCAGCACGACGGGCAAGAGCCGCATTTTCACCAAGTTCGCTGGCCATGATACCAGCCAACTTAGCAACTTCAATCGAATGGCGCAAGACATTTTGTCCATATGAAGTACGGAACTGCAAACGTCCCATAATCTTCATCAAGTCCGGATGAAGGTTTGGCGCACCAATTTCATAGGCCGCTGCCTCACCGTATTCACGGATCTTATTGTCAATCTCTTGACGGTTTTTCTCAACCAACTCTTCGATACGAGCTGGGTGAATACGACCATCTTTGAGCAACATTTCCATAGTCATACGGGCAATCTCACGACGAATCGGATCAAATCCTGACAAGGTCACTACTTCTGGTGTATCGTCGATAATCACATCGACCCCTGTCAAACTTTCAAAGGTACGAATGTTACGACCTTCACGACCAATAATGCGTCCCTTCATAGTATCGTCTGGCAGGTGAACTGTTGAGTTTGTTGACTCCGCTACATATTCACCAGCGATACGTTGCATAGCTTGAACCAAGATATCCTTGGCCATTTTGTCAGAACGTTCCTTGACCTCTTGCTCAGCTTCGCGAATACGGCTAGCAATCTCCTTGGTCAAGTTTTCCTCTGTCTGAGCCAAGATAATATCTCGTGCTTCTGCCTGAGACAGAGCACCAATACGCTCTAACTCTGCTTCTTTTTGTCTTTCGACTTCCTCTAATTGCTCTTCACGCGCATCAAGGTTTTTCGCTCTATCAGAAATACTTTGTTCTTTTTGTTCAAGTGTTTGTTCTTTACTCGTCAAATTGTCGTCCTTACGGTCAAGGCTAGTAGCTCTCTCTGTCAAACGACTTTCGATTTGTTTGAGTTCTTGACGTTCTGATTTGAATTCAGCGTCCACTTCTTCTCTGTATTTTCTGGCTTCTTCTTTGGCCTCCAATAGTGCTTCTTTTTTAAGAGACTTGCTTTCACGTTTAGCTTCATTAACAAGTAAATCCGCTTCACGTTCAGCTTGTCCACGTAAATTAGTTGCTTCTTGTTCAGCATTTAAAAGCATCAACTCTGCAGCTTCCTGAGATGATTTCATCTTGGCTGAGATGCTGACATATCCAATGACTAAACCAATGATGACGGCAAAAACAGCAATCGCAAGCGACATGATTTCCATGTTTTTACCTCATTTTATTGTTATTCCGAATGACATACATTCTTTTACATTCTACCATAAAAAAGTGATTTTCACAAACCTAAAATAGAGTATGTTTTGGGGAATTTAGGTCATAATCACTAAATAAAATTGTTAAATCCTTGTTGATTAGAAACAGTTGTTTCGCAGAGATTAAAAAAAGCCCACCTTTCAGTAGACTTAGTAATGATCTTTAAAGGACAAGAAAGCCACGCCATCTCCATCCATCATATAAATCAAGCGATTTTCTGCGTCGATACGACGTGACCAGGCTCCTTGGTAGTCATACTTGAGTGGTTCTGGCTTACCTATTCCTGTAAAGGGATCACGTTGAATATCCTTGATTAGTTTATTGATTCTTTTTAACGTTTTCTTGTCCTGAGTTTGCCAGTAGCAATAATCTGCCCACGCATCTTCTGTAAACTTGAGTAGCATTTCTCACTCCTCAATAACATGGACCTGAGTACTTCCAGCACGGACTTGAGCCATTCCTCGCAAAACCTTATCAGAAAGTTCCTTATTTTGAGCAATTCTCAGGGTTTCCTGAATACTATCCCACTCACTCTTTGAAAGTACTACAATGTCCTCGTCTGGATTTTTATTGACCACCGTCAAAGGCTCAAATTCATCATTTACCTTCTTCATGTAGTCTTTTAAATGATTTCGGAATGTTGAGTAAAGAACTGCTTCCATAACCATACCTCGTTTTACCTCTTTTCCACTATTATACACAAAAAGAAAGAAATTGTCAGGAACTTGTACAAGATTTTCTTTTCTATCTATTTATACTCAATGAAAATCAAAGAGCAAACTAGGAAACTAGCCGCAGGCTGTACTTGAGTACGGCAAGGCGACGTTGACGTGGTTTGAATTTGATTTTCG
>JAWHFN010000103.1:0-5889 GCA_032565555.1 Streptococcus mitis
AGAAAAGGATGTCAAAGCTCTCACACCTGAACAAGTAGATTGGCTTATGAAGGGCTTTTCTATAACTCCCCAAATAAATTCATCAGAAAGTCGTGATTTCTATTGAAATGAGGACTTTCTTTTTAGTATAATGAAGTTAGAAAACAAGTAGGGAAGCCCATGGAAGAATTATTGAAAATCATTCAACAACAGAGTGTTACAATTAATGGTCTCACCAATGAACTTGCCCTTCTTCGTGAACAAGTGACTTATCTGACTCAAAAGCTCTATGGAAAATCCTCTGAGAAAGGTGTATGCCCCTCTGGACAACTCAATCTAGACTCTGGTAATTTGGGCTTGTAGCCCTGGTTCAAACCACCCGTTAGACGGGTGGTCATGATTATTTTTACAAATTCAAAGTTGTAAAAATTAAGTTAAACTATAACTAAAAAAAATTTTTTGAACAAAAATAGCTAAAAATGTACGTTATCAAAGTGAAAACTGGAATTTTTTCAAATGTACACCTTAATGAAAGTGTTTATTGATAAAATTCAAAATCCTGTTAAATCAAGGTTTTTAGGCTTATAAGGGATTTAAAAGGGGGTGATTTTGTACATTCTGTATCTAAGCCGCTAAAATAAAAAAATGTACTTTATCTTGCCTTAAAATAAAGTACATTTCAATTATAAAGTACATTTTTTAAATATTGTACATTATGCTTTAAACTCAGTCGTATCAAGGGTTTATCCACTATCTAGGGAAAAGTACAAAAATTTCCAGTTTTTAGGTATTTCGTTTAGTTTATAAAAACTAGATAAGGTAAGGGGTTTGATAATCTAAAGGATCTCTCAGAATTTCATTTTTTATCGGATATGGTTAATGAAAATTAAAAAATGTAATAATAAACAGAACCCAGAATGATAGTTTTATTATATATCTAATAATATAAAAATCTAGAAAAAGAGAAATTAGATGAAAAAATACTATAATTGTGATACAATTACTATTAGTAAATTTAAACGAAACTAAGAGGATATATTTGTGAAAAATGTAATTTCTTTGTATCATACTAATTTTGAATCATCCATTAGTTCATTTAAAGAAACAAAAGAATTAAAAGTAAGTAGCCATGCCGACGATAAGGAATGGGGTGGAACTGGGATGTACTTCTGGGACAACACTGGAAATGCAAAATATTGGTATGATCAGAAGAAAAAAAAAAGCACAGCTTCACCAATAGAAATTACAAAATGTCATGTTGAGTTTGATGTTGATAATGATATTTTAGATTTAACAAATTATTACATCGAGGAGCTGTTTCAAAAAACTCTTAATTTATTACCAAAGAAAAAAAATTAAAATTATCTACTGCCCCTATTGGAGATAAGATTGACTTTTATTGTGAGTATTTTGATATAAAAATAGTAAAATTTTTTGGGAAGTATTGTAATACTCCTAAGACTAGCTTATTTGATTCAGACGATACAAATCAAAAAATTACTAATCAGGTAAAAGTTATTTATTGTCTCAAAGAGTCGGGGATAAATATTATAAAAGGTGATATAGAGGTAGTTAGTATAGAAGAGGTGTATAGATGTCGTTATTAGAAAGAATGAATGAGTTTATTGCTAAATTAGAATCTGATGATCAAGAATTTCTGAAAGATCTTGATTCACAATTTCAAAAGTATTGTGAAGAAAAAGAGAAAAAGAATACGGTAATTCCTGGTATCAGTATACAGATGTCAACGATGGCGAAAAAGAATAATTTACCATCGAAAAGTAAATGTCTGGATAGAACCCTCATTAGAGAAAAAAGATACGGTAAAAATTATAAAAGTATTTCTATTAAATCTTTAAGTAGCTACGATTATAATGGTGCAGCGTAAGGAGAGAAAATGGAACCAACAATTTCTTTAGAAAAGTATGAGATTGAAGAAATCACCTATTCACGAATAGTCGACGAGTCAGATTTTCAATCAGAAAATTTGCAAGTTTCAGTTAAGTCAGGCTTAACTGAAGATAAAAAATTTGGTAAAGTTACATTGGAAGCTAAATTTTTTGACGATGAAAAAAATAAAAAAGTTTCAGCTAGAATCAGTGGTTATTATACAATCAATGTAGAAGAAGATAGTGAAAAATATATTGCCATTAATGGAACTGCAATATTGTTTCCTTATTTGCGGAGTGCAATATCAATGATTTCAACTCTAGATAGTCAGGATGCTGTTTTAATTCCCACAATAAATGTTTTATCAATACTTGAAAATCAAGAAGAGTGAAGAATTTTTGTTATGTATTATTTACAGCGTTAAACTATTCCCTTATTTAAAAAATACTGATTCATATTTTATGAAATTAATAAGAAGATATCGTTCTGAAAAACCTTGATATTGCGCTGTTTTTAGTCCAACTGAAAATTATTCTTGTTAAACCAGGTCTTAAGAAAGCTCGTAAAGCATCACAATTTAGTAAACGTTAATTCGAAAGAATTACTATACTTACAAAGAGCACCTTTAGGGGTGTTCTTTTTGTACTTTCTTACTAAATTGGTGCAATTGACACAGTTGTTGCGACTTTAGTCGCTTGCAAATGTGGCTGCAACCGGACAAGTCAGTTGTCTTAAAACGTTAATCAATACTATACTATCAACGTTTCAAATCACTCGAAAGTTTATCTTATTGTTTCTTTTTATATTCTTAAGAAATCAAAAGCAACATAAGTCGTCAACTCTTTATTATAAAAACATTAATTAGCATTCTAGTATTATCTTCAGTCTAAAATCAGTATTTTGAGTTGTACGAAATCAGTTTTTGAATTTTGTCTTGTCTTACTTCATTTTCCCCTGAAGTTAAGTTTTTACTCAGAATCATTAGTTAAAAAGGAAAAAGAACTAGTTTTATATTTGGATTTGAAGTTTATAAAATTTTTAAAAGCTACAGAGAAACATGGTATAATGTAACTAAAGGAGGTAGCATATGTCCTTAGATATAGATAAAGAAAAGATGACAATCATGGGAGTAGCTTTTGAAAACCGATCCGTTTTTAAGAGTGTTTGGTATGCTTTAAGTACAAGTATGATTGAAGGATGGCGACCTACGGTTAGTGATGTTGAAAAATTACGAGATGAAGCTCTTGATCTGGGAATGGCTTAATGAAGCGTAAATGTTATTATTCTTATGACTATATTGATCCAGATGATTTATATACCTATCCGGTTTCTTCAGTTCTAAGAAATAAGCAGGAAGAACGAGATGAGCAAAAAGCATGTGAGCTGGAATATCATATGGTAGCAAGTCAGAGTTTGAAATTATTTATCAATCCTATCTTAGAAAAGTTGAAAAGTGATAACTCTTTAATAAACTTTTGGTTTTTTAAAAGATATTTTGTCCACTACATTTTTTCAATTGAGTATCATTTGTCACAGATAGAACATTGCATTCAGAATAATGAAAAACGCATCAAAATGGTGCGTTCTGTTTTTATGCTACCATAAAAGGAGGACAACAAATTGAAAATTTTTAAGGGAGAGTTTTATCGAATCTCTGTATTAACAGACAAGTTAGTAAGGTTAGAATACTCTCAAACTGGAAGTTTTGAGGATAGAACTACACAACTTATCTATAATAGAGATTTTGGTCAAGTTTCGTTAGATTATATCGAGACATCAAACGTACTAGATATTATGACGGACTATTTTCATCTGCACTTTAATAAAGGAGAATTTAACGCCGAAAATTTATTTATAGAATTAAAAGGAAATTTTGCCGTATATGGTAGTCGCTGGTATTTTGGTGAATCTATTGAAACGTTAAAAGGAACAGCTCGGACTCTGGATAAGGCAGATGGAGCAATCTCGTTAGAAGATGGAATTATTAGCCGAAATGGTATAGCCTTATTGGATGATTCTCAAGGATTTATTTGGGATGAACAATCTGGTTATATTGAGAGAGAAAATCAAATTGACCTGTATTTCTTTGCCTATGGGCATGATTATAGAGGAGCAATCAGAGACTTTTACCATTTGACTGGTTCAACACCCTTGTTGCCAAGATATGCTTTAGGCAATTGGTGGAGTAGATATTGGCCTTATACGTCGGATGAATACTTGGATTTAATAGACAGATTTGAAACAGAGAAAATTCCATTATCTATCGGTGTTTTAGATATGGATTGGCATATAACTGACATTCCAGCTCGTTTTGGAAGTGGGTGGACAGGCTATAGTTGGAATAAAAACTTAATACCTAATCCAGAACAGTTATTGCAACAGCTTCATGATAGAAAGTTGAAACTCTCCTTAAATGTCCATCCTGCTGATGGTATACGGGCCTATGAAGAAGCTTATCCTCGGGTCGCAAAACGATTGGGGTTAAATGTAGAATTAGAGGAACCTGCTATTTTTGATTTTTTTAATCCATCTTTTAGAGAATCCTACTTTAAAGATGTTCATTATAAGTTAGAAAAGCAAGGAGTAGATTTTTGGTGGATTGACTGGCAACAAGGGACGCAAGGTATGTTGGATCCACTGTGGCTTTTAAACCATTATCACTATCAAGATAGTTGTAAAAATGCAGAAGGTGGTTTGATTTTATCAAGATATGCAGGTCCTGGTAGTCACCGCTACCCTGTTGGTTTTTCAGGGGATACTATTATTAGTTGGAATTCGTTAAGATTTCAACCTTATTTTACAGCAACAGCATCAAATATCGGTTATAGTTGGTGGAGCCATGATATTGGTGGACATATGTTGGGGGATTATGACGAAGAGCTACAAACTAGATGGCTACAGTTTGGGGTTTTTAGTCCGATTACTCGATTACATAGTTCTAGAAGTCCCTTCAATAGTAAAGAACCTTGGTTTTTTTCAGAAACAACATCTAAGATTATGAAGAATTACCTTCGTTTGAGACATCAGATGATTCCATATCTATACACCATGAATGTAAAGACACATGAGGAAGGCGCCCCATTAATCAGCCCAATGTACTATTTCTACCCAGAGAATGATGAGAGCTATAATGTTCCAAATCAATACTTTTTTGGAACAGAACTGATGGTGGCTCCCATTGTAGAAAAGATGGATTTGGCATTCCAATCTGCAAAAGTAGATGTATGGTTCCCTGAAGGTGAATGGTATGACTTCTTTTCAGAGAAAAAATATACAGGTGGTGTGAACTTAAGTGTTTATAGAGACATTTCTACTATTCCTGTGTTTGCAAAAAGTGGTGCAATTATTCCCTTGGTTGGTTCTGAGATAGATATGGGTGTTGATTTACCTGAAGTTGTAGATTGGTATGTATTCCCAGGAAAACAACATTCTTTTGAAATGATTGAAGATCAAAATGGTCAAAGATATAAAACAAGATTATCAATCGACTGGGAAATGGGAATGGTAGAGTTAGCATTACAAGGCGATTCTAGTATCGTTCCAAGCAATAGAAGGCATAGAATTCATTTTAAAGGAACGAATGTGTCTATCATTGAATTGCCAAATAAGAATGCTACAGCTGGATTTGAATATAAAGATAATAAAACAACATCCCTAAATGACGAAGTTTTTAGACTACTAAAGACGGCTTCTCTTCCATATGAATTAAAAGATAGATTGTTAAATGAATTCATCAATGCTAAAAATTCTCATGAGTTAATGAATATCTTGCATCATCAGGATAAGGAATTGAGAGGCCGTTTGTTGGAAATAATATTTACTAGCCAAAACTAATTGAGACATTTCGTACACAATTTCTATTCTTTAAGTGCTAATTATTATTTTTTAATGTGTAATAGTTTTACATCTCTATGCTTATTGATACTCTTCGAAAATCAAATTCAAACCACGTCAACGTCGCCTTGCCGTACTCAAGTACAGCCTGCGGCTAGTTTCCTAGTTTGCTCTTTGATTTTCATT